>JAIEDW010000123.1 GCA_029067805.1 Lachnospiraceae bacterium | reverse complement strand
GTGATATTGTTTCCGATGCGTTTGACCTCGAACTTCGCAAAACCTGTGATATGTATAATATCGGTATCGTTGTGATAGATGCGCAGTCCAATATCATAAAATCCGGCAGCCGCGATGTGGAGAAGCTGATCTGGCGGCTCTACGATCATTTTTTTAATTCTGACCTTGAAATGTCGTATCTTGAGGAAAATAATAAATTTTATATCGCAACTTCGATGGACAAAACCACGTCAACGGAGTATATTGAAATGTGGGGGGCTCTTGACAACGGAAATTTATTTCTGATTCGTTCCCCGCTTGAGAGCATCAGGGACAGTGTGAGTATTTCCAATCGTTTTCTCGCCTATGTAGGCATTATGGGGACGATTGTGAGCGCGTTCATTATCTGGTTTGTGACGGCAAAGATCACGCAGCCGATCATGGAGCTGAAAGAAATCTCGGAGAAGATGACCAAGCTCGACTTCGAGAAAAAATATAACAGCCGTTATCGAAATGAGATTGATTTGCTTGGCGAAAATATGAACGAACTTTCGCAAACGTTGGAAAAGACGATTTCGGAGCTTAAGACGGCGAACAATGAATTAAAGCGCGATATTGAAAAGAAAGAACAGATTGACGAGATGCGGAAAGAGTTTTTGTCGAACGTATCGCATGAGTTAAAGACGCCGATCGCGCTGATACAAGGGTATGCCGAGGGCTTAAAGGAAGGCATAAACGACGATGCCGACAGCCGTGAATTTTACTGCGATGTCATCATGGACGAGGCGGGAAAAATGAATATTATGGTGAAAAAGCTTTTAGACCTCAATCAGCTTGAGTTTGGAAATGATGTTGTGGTTATGGAGCACTTTGACATTGTTGCGCTTGTTCGTAATTTCCTTGCGTCTGCGGAGATTTTAATCGAGCAGAATGAAGTGACGCTAAAGCATGATGCGTCTGTGCCGATTTATGTATGGGCGGATGAATTTAAGACGGAGGAGGTCGTCGGGAATTTTTTCAGCAATGCGATCCATCATGCAAAGGGCGATAAGATCATTGAAATCAAATATTGTTTCATAGAAGATGCAGAAATGAATAAAGTGCGCATCAGCGTGTTCAATACGGGCGATCCGATACCGGAGGAATCCATTCCTCATATCTGGGAGAAATTTTATAAGGTTGACAAGGCGCGCACACGGGAATACGGCGGAAGCGGCGTAGGATTATCCATCGTAAAAGCGATCATGGAGTCCATGAATCAGCGCTACGGTGTTATCAATTATACAAACGGAGTCGAGTTCTGGTTTGAACTTGAAACAAAATAAACGGAGGTGCTGTTTTGAAAAAGTACAGGATTTTAGGAGTATTAGCCATGGCGGTTGTAATGCTTACAGGGTGTATTGATTCGATGCCCGAGATGACGTCGGATCAGTCCGATATGGTGGCGGAATATGCGGCGGGACTGCTGCTTAAATATTCGCCGAACTATAATTACATGCTTGTTAGTGATGACGAACTTGCCGCCGCGCTGAATCAGAGGGCTTTGGAGGAGCAGATGCTCGCTGCTGAAACGCAACAGGAGAACGAGGAAGAAACAGACGAGGAGAAAACACAGGAGCAGCAAACGTTGGATGCGGAAACGCCGATGGAGGAAACCTCGGAGGAGGCTGTCCAGGAAACGCCTGTGCAGATGCTTGTTGATTCGAGCACAGACCTTGTGATGGAACTTGGACTTGCGGAACAGGTATCGCTTCGCTATCAGTCATTTGAAATATGTGATTCTTATCCGAAGGATGCGAAAGGATACAGCGGAATCGACGCGGCGGAGGGCAAAAAACTTCTCGTTATGCATTTTGACCTTGAAAATGACACAGCGGACAAGGTTGACTGTCAGTTGTTTGACTATTCGATGCGGCTTCGGGTTACCATAAACGATTCCGTTACAAGAAGCGCGGAGGATACAACGTTGCTGCCTGATGATATGCTATCCTATAGTGGAACGCTTGAGACAGGTGAAATAACGGATGTTATTGCAATCGCGCAAATAGAGGAAATGTCCGACAGTGACATTGCGTCGCTGATAATTCAGATTTCATCATCGGACAGCAGTTGTTCCATTAAAATAAGATAGTTTAAAAAATGTTAAAAAATTTCTCAAAATATTTGTAATTATGGCTAAGGGTATGCTATAATGGTTTATAAGATTAAAGTCCTGCAGAGCAGTGATGATAGAAACATAAAATATATACTTGGATTGCCCGGTAGAATGGAGGTTTAATATGGAGACTAAGATTCTCTTGGAAAATGGAACAAACGAATTGGAGGTGCTGGAATTTATAGTAGACGGTAACTCTTATGGTATTAATGTGGCGAAGATCAGAGAAATCATTTCTTACGCCCCTGTAACGCCCGTGCCCAATGCACATCCCAGCGTGGAAGGGATTTTTATGCCGCGTGACGCTATGATTACGGCAATCGATTTAAGAAATTGTCTGCAGCGTGGACAATCTCAGCCGGGTGGTTTGTTTATTATCACAAGCTTTAATAAGTTGGATATTGCATTCCATGTAGATGCTGTTATCGGTATTCACCGTGTATCGTGGGTGGACATTATTAAACCAGGTGCGACCGTGACAACGGCGGAAGACGGTATCTCGACAGGTATCATTAAGATTAACGGAAAATTGATCATCATTCTTGACTTTGAGAAGATCATTACGGATATTAATCCGGAAACTGGTCTGAAAGTAACGGAGATTGAAGCGCTTGGCGTAAGAAAAGAGAGCAATGTTCCCATTCTGGTTGCGGAAGACTCATCACTGCTTAGAAAGCTGATTGTTGATTCGTTGAAGAAAGCTGGATATGATAATGTAATCAAAACGGAAAATGGTGAGGAAGCATGGGAATACATAAACACATGCAGAGAGTCTGGAAAATTGGAGGAGGGCGTTAAGCTGCTCATCACGGATATTGAGATGCCGTTGATGGACGGACATCGTCTGACCAAGCTTGTAAAATCCGATGAAGAAACAAAACAAATTCCGGTAGTCATTTTCTCATCTCTTGTAAATGACGAAATGCGCAGAAAAGGTGAGGAACTTGGTGCGGATGCACAGCTTTCAAAGCCTGAGATTGGAAATCTTGTAAAGATTATTGATGATTTACTTTTAAAAGCATAAAGGAATGTAGAGCCGGGAGATAAAACCCCCGGCTCTTATATGATAAATGTAAATGATTTGGGAGCCAGGATGGAAAATTCGGAGATAACAGAGTTACAAAAGCTTTTCGCGCAAAAGATTGACGAGGCGGAAATGGTGCTTGTGGGAATTGGTGAAGAGTTTAATGAGGACTTTGCGGATATCGGAAAATTTCCGCTGCTGATGTCTGCCTTAGAGGAAGTTGACACAAATCCTACGATTGAATGGATTGTTCCTTTTTTGGAGAAATGCTATATTGAAAAGCATAACGAGGGAAGACTGGTCAGCGCGTACGGAAAATTATATAATCTGATAAAAGATAAAAATTATTTTATTGTGACAACGTGCATTGACGGAAATATCGACAAGGCGGGGTTTGACAGGGAACGAATCGTAGAGCCATGCGGGAGTTACAAAATGCTGCAATGCAGTAAAGCGTGTACTGAGGACTTTACATCACCCGACGATTTTGTGAAGTTGGTAGAACAAGCGCTTTTGGATGGCGTGGGACTGGATTCGCTTGAGCAGCCCGTATGCCGTCGGTGCGGGAAACCGTTGGTGTTTAACAATATATTGTGTGAGCGGAATTATGTGGAGAGTGGCTACCGAACGCAGTGGGATACATATACGGACTGGCTGCAACGCACGCTCAATAAAAAAATATGCGTGATAGAACTTGGTGTCGGAATGGGATTACCAAGTGTCATCAGATGGCCGTTTGAAAAGATCGCATACTATAATGAAAAAGCAGACTTTTTTAGAATTAACGAACAGTTGCATCATATGACAAAGGAGCTTGAAAATAAAGGCATCAGTGTTGTAAAGAATGCTGTGGATTTTTTAAATGAGTATGATGCGTAAAGAATGAAGACGGAGGGGTTTATGATGGGTGCAGAAGAAAATTACTTGGATAAACTACTTAAATCGGTAACGGAGCCTGAGACGGCAGACGAGACGGAAGCAGAGGAAACGATGTCGATGGCGGAGGAAACGGAAGAAGAACTTGTATCGGTGGCAGAGGAACCCGTAGCAGAAGAACCAATATCAGTCGAAATTAAAATAACAGACGTTGTTGAAACGATGGATGCATCTGAGGAAATTGAAGGGGCGGATATTTCTGAAGAAATTGTCGTGCCTGAGGCAGTAACTATTGGACAGGAAATGGGTGAAGCGGAAAATGATACGGAATTGAATTTGGAGGAAATTGACGGCATAGATATGCCCGAAACGCCTGAACTTGAGCTGGAGGAAGAGCTCAATATAGCAGAAATCGGTGGATTGGAAATACCTGACGCAGAACCGACAGAGGAGTCGGCAGATGCGTTTCATATAGATGATTTAGACAGCGTTTCGGAGTCTGCGGCATTGGATGAGTTAAGCATTGATGATATTGATGCAGCGGTATCGGATGAGTTAAATATTAAGGATATTGATTTATCTGTGTCGGACGAATTAAGCATTGACGATATTGATGCAGACATATTGGACGCATTAAAAACAGAGGAACAGGAACCGTCGGAGGAGTTGATACTTGAGAAACCAGTTGCAGAGGAGTCTGTGGAGGATGCAAGCTCAGAGGAAGCGGAAGCATCTGTATCAGAGGAGCCGGTTTCTGAGGAAACGCAGGCGGAGATAGCAGAAGAATTAAAAACGGAAGAAACAGAAGCGGAAGAAGCGGACGTATCGGAAACAGAGATTGAAATACCGGAAGAATTTAGTTTGGAGGGAGCGGAGTCGGAGCCGTCAGAGGAACTTCGACTTGGTGAGCTAGATCTCGAAGGGCTGGACGATGATGTTCCGGAGGTGCCTGATTTAGAGGAAGAAGCAGCGGATAAACTGGGCGTAGACGGTGAGTTGGAGGATGTGCTCAGTATGCTCGATGATGATGCGGATCTTGCGGAAATCAATGATATCTTGAAAAAATCTGACAGTAAAGAACCTGTTCAGGACGAGATGATGGATCTGCTCAATCGGATGGCAGACGATGAAGCAGAATTGATAAATGCCGGTGTAAAGGATATTGTAGAGGATGATGGTGTGCCTCTTCCCGAGATGCCCGTAGCAAAGAAGAAGGACGCGGAGCCGGAAGAAGAGGATAGCAAAGAAACCAAAAAGAAGAAAAAGGAGAAGGAAGATAAAGAGCCGGGTGCGGTTGGAAAGTTCCTGAATATGCTGACGGAGGATCTTCCCGGTCCGACAGAAGAAGAGTATGCTGCCGAGGACGCGGCGAAAGCAGCTAAAAAGCAAGAGGCTAAAGATAAGAAAGAGCAGGAAAAGCTCGCCAAGGACGAGGAAAAGAAAGCAAAGGCAGAAGAAAAGGCAGCGGCGAAAAAAGCAAAGGCAGATGCTGCGGCGCAGAAGAAGAAAGAGAAAGATGCGGCAAAGGCGGCAAAAGCGGAAGCCAAGAAAGCAAAACAGCTGGCGGAAGCAGCCAAGCGGGCAAAACGCATACCGCCCAAGAAAATTGCGGCAGTGGCTGTATTTGGAGCCTCTGTGCTTGGCGCAGTAGTCGTATCTACGACAATCCTTTCCAATCAAGGATACATCAACGTTGCTAAAAAAGCATTCTACGACGGAGATTATAAGAGTGTATATCTTGCAACATACGGAATGGAGTTAAATGATTCCGATGCATTGATTCAGGCGAAAAGTGAAGTCATCTTAAAGATGCAGCGCTGGTATGACTCGTATCAAAATAACTTAAAGCTGAACCGTCAGAGGGAAGCTTTGGATGCGCTGATCCGCGGGGTTGAATCATATGATCATATCAATGCCGAGGCAGAACAGTATGGCGTGTTGAGCGAGGTTGACGGCATTAAAAATACGATTTTGAATGTGTTGGAAACAGAGTATGGACTGAGCGAAGCGCAAGTAAGGGAGCTGTTGCAGTATGATGATGCGCTTGCCTATACGATAGCGTTGAATGACATTATAACGGGAGAATAGAAATGTGTGGGATTTGCGCTGCTGCGTGGTCCCACATTTTCACGAAAGGCTGGGAGATAGCTATGATAGCTGTTATAGATTATGATGCGGGAAATATAAAAAGCGTGGAAAAGGCGTTGGTTTCTCTTGGAGAGTCGGCTGTGATTACACGTGACCGAGAAACGATACTAAAAGCAGACAAAATTATTTTGCCCGGGGTGGGCGCTTTTGGCGATGCGATGGAAAAGCTGCATACTTACGGACTTGTTGATGTGATTAAGGAAGCGGTTTCTAAGAAAACGCCATTTCTTGGGATTTGTTTAGGACTTCAGCTTTTGTTTGAGTCAAGTGAGGAAACGCCCGGAGTAGAGGGGCTTGGCATTTTAAAAGGAAGAATTGTTAAAATTCCGGACGATAAGGGTTTGAAAGTCCCACAGATTGGCTGGAATTCGCTTCAGTTTCCCAATAAAGGCAGGCTGTTTCAAGGGATACCGGAGAATGCATATGTTTATTTTGTGCATTCTTATTACTTGCAGGCGGATGAGCCGGAAATTGTGACAGCGACAACGGAGTATGCAGTACAGATTCATGCTTCGGTTGAAAAAGAAAATGTGTTCGCATGTCAGTTTCATCCGGAAAAGAGTTCCGATGTGGGACTGCGTATCTTAAAGAATTTTCTGACGATATAGGCATATTCAGTGGAGGTACCTATGATTACAAAGAGAATTATTCCCTGTCTGGATATCAATAACGGACGGGTGGTAAAGGGCGTTAATTTTGTGAATTTGGTGGATGCGGGTGATCCTGTGGAGATTGCGTCGGCGTATGACAAGGCGGGGGCTGACGAGGTGGTCTTTCTTGATATTACGGCATCTTCGGACAACCGCGCTACTGTGGTCGATATGGTGCGCAGAGTGGCGGAAAAGGTGTTTATCCCGTTTACGGTCGGTGGCGGGATTCGAACGGTTGATGACTTTCGGGCAATTTTGCGTGAGGGCGCGGATAAGGTGTCTGTAAACAGCGCGGCGATTATGAATCCGTCACTGATCAGTGAGGCGGCGGATAAATTCGGAAGTCAGTGCGTGGTGGTTGCGATAGACGCAAAGAGGCGTTCCGACGGAAGCGGTTGGAATATCTATAAAAACGGCGGACGCGTGGATATGGGAATTGATGCCGTGGAATGGGCAATCAAGGCAAATCAGCTCGGGGCGGGGGAAATCCTTCTGACGAGTATGGACTGCGACGGAACGAAAGGCGGCTATGATATTGAACTTACAAAGATTGTTTCCGAGAATGTATCGATACCCGTAATTGCTTCGGGAGGCGCAGGAAAATTGGAGCACTTTTATGATGTGTTCGATGAGGGAAAAGCGGACGCGGCGCTGGCGGCATCATTGTTTCATTTTAAGGAATTGGAGATTAAAGAGGTAAAGCAGTATCTTAGGGAGAAAGGCATTTCCGTGCGGTTGTAGATTGAGAAAGGGTGGTTTGTGAAAATTATGGCAATGATAGAAAATGATTGGCTGGACGCAATCAGCGGAGAATTTAAGAAACCTTATTATAAAGATTTGTTTCTGTTTGTTAAAAATGAGTACAGCAAGGCGGTCATCTATCCGCCCGCAAACGATATTTTTAATGCATTTCATTTTACACCGCTCAGCAAGGTAAAGGTGCTGCTTTTGGGGCAGGATCCGTATCATAATGAAAATCAGGCGCACGGACTCAGTTTTTCGGTACTTCCAAGCCAGCCGGAGATACCGCCGTCTTTGCAGAATATTTATAAGGAGCTGAATGAGGACTTAGGCTGCTACATACCAAACAACGGTTATCTGAAAAAGTGGGCAGATCAAGGCGTACTTTTATTGAACACAGTTTTAACGGTGCGTGCTCACAACGCAAATTCCCATCAAGGGCATGGTTGGGAGCAGTTTACAGATGCCGTGATACAGGCGGTCAACGCACAGGACAGACCGATCGTGTATCTGCTGTGGGGCAGACCTGCACAGAATAAGATTCCGATGCTCACCAATCCAAAGCATCTGATTTTAAAAGCGCCGCATCCGAGTCCGCTGTCGGCGTACCGTGGATTTTTCGGCTGCAAACATTTTAGTCAGACCAATGAATTTTTGAAAGCAAACGGAGTGGAGCCGATTGACTGGCAGATAGAGAATATATAGGTAAGTGATCGCAGTGGAGAATATAAATGAAATTGTTAGAGGAGCGAATTTTAAAGGATGCGGTAGTAAGACCGGGGAATGTGCTGAAAGTGGACAGTTTTTTGAATCATCAGATGGACGTTGCGCTGTTTGAGGAGATGGCAAAGGAATGGAAACGACTGTTTAGCGAAAAGCACATTAATAAAATTTTAACAATCGAGGCAAGCGGAATCGGCATTGCGGCAATTGCGGCGAGTGTGTTTCGTGTACCTGTAGTGTTTGCAAAGAAAGCAAAGAGTATTAATCTTGACGACAACAATTATTGTACAAAAATTCAATCCTATACGCATGCGAATATATATGATGTGATCGTGTCGAAAAAATTTTTGACAAAAGAGGATCATGTGCTTATCATTGATGATTTTCTTGCAAATGGCTGTGCACTATTGGGTCTTTTAAAGTTGGTTGAGATGTCGGGAGCTACCGTTGAGGGAATCGGGATTGCAATAGAGAAAGGTTTTCAAAAGGGCGGCAGTGAGATCCGGGCAAAGGGAATACAGCTTGAGTCGCTTGCAATCGTGGAATCCATGAATGCGGATACCGGAGAGATTGTCTTTCGACAGAATAATAAAACGCAATGAGCATTTCGTGGCAATATTCTGGAAAAGTATTAAGAATTTTATGATATGTCCGAAATAAATTATGTGATGTAAATTATGTGCTGACCATAAAGACAGAATTGAAGGAGGAAATCATATGTCGATTAGAATAACGACCCAGATGTTAAATGAAACATCCAGAAAAGCGGGATTGCCGGTTAACAGTTCATCGCTGTTGAACTACATCAATAATGATAAGAATAGCAATTCGCTGTTAGAAAGTCTGCAAAATAGTTCGACAAAGCCAACGGATCTGCTGCAAAACAAGAAGTTGTATCAAAAGCTAAAAGATGCGGCAAAGTCGCTTGAGGATGCGACAAAGACACTTGGAAACGAGAAGAACGACAACATTTTTGCGAAGGCAAAAGAAAGTGGCGACAATGCTGATATCGTAAAGAATGTCAAGACGCTGATTGAACAGTATAATGAAGTCAGAAAGCAGCTTGAACGTGACACTTCTTCTCCGATTAACGCTTATTATAATCAGACGTTAGGGCAGCTTGCATCGAAAAATAAAGAGGAATTGAGCAAAGTCGGCATCACGGTTGGAAAAGACGGCAGTATGACGATTGACGAGAGCAAGTTGAAAGAGGCAAGCGTAGAGGATCTTGAATCGTTGTTCGGTTCCAAGAGCGAATTTATTCAGAAAATGCAGTATCTGGCGTCACATGTATCAAACAATGTATCCGCTCAGATAGAGAGTCTGGGAAATCAGTACGGACAGGACGCGAATTCATTCTCATCTTATATCAGTAATAAATACGACTGGTGGAGTTAAAGAAAATAAAAAACTGACAGTAGTGTCATAAACTGCTGTCAGTTTTTTTGTTCAATAAAGTTGCGATTATTATTTAAATTAGCGTGCTAACCAGCCGCCGTCAACAGCAATTGTAAAACCGTGGACATAGGCAGAAGCGTCAGATGCAAGGAAAATCGCGGCGCCCGCAATATCCTCGGGAGTTCCCCAGCGTCCGGCGGGAATTCGTCCAAGAATTTCTTCGCTGCGATGCTCGTCGTTTCTTAAATTTTCCGTATTGTTTGTTTCCATATAGCCCGGCGCGATACCGTTTACGTTGATGTTGTATTTAGACCATTCATTTGCAAGCTCTCTTGTCAGTCCGATAATTGCGCTCTTGCTTGCCGTGTATGCCGGTACACGGATTCCGCCTTGATAGCTTAACATGGATGCGATATTGATGATCTTTCCGCCTTTGTCATCCTTTACCCAACCCTTTGCAAATGCCTGAGAGAGGAAGAATACCATTTTTTCATTGACATTGATAACGGCATCCCAGTCTTCAACGGATACGTCAACGGCGTCACAGCGCTTGATGATACCCGCATTGTTTACAAGAATATCGACACGTCCGAATGCTTTCTCGGACTGCTCTACAATGTTTGGAATAACGGAAAGATCAGACAGATCGGCGATGATTTCTTTGAAGCTTCCGCCGAATGCGGCAATTTTAGCAGCTGTATCTTCGCAGCTTCTTCTCGCAACGCCGAGTACATTTGCGCCCGCTTTGGCATACGCGATACAGATTCCCTGTCCTAAGCCAGTATTTGCGCCTGTTACAAGCGCGGTTTTTCCTTCCAGAGAGAACATATTTAAGTTTGGTGTCATACTATCATTTCCTTTCACGAATGTATATTTTTTATTATAATTAACTTACTTTTATTATAGCGGTAAAAATTGGATAAGACAAGCGTATTTATAATTTTGGAAGACAAAATAAATTGCGCGCTTTTGAGAAATATGATAAACTCTATTGTAACTGAAAAAGCTAGCGGCATTTCGGCAAAACAATAGCAGAACATGATAATAAATGGGGTGTATTATGATGAGAAAAAAATATTTGATGGGAATCCTTTTTGCAGTGTGTGTTTTAAGCGGCTGCGCACAAAGCGTCGTAGCGGAGGAACAACGGTTAGGCGAGGAGGTGATATCCGAGGAAACAATTTCCAAGGAAACGCTTATAGCAGAGAGCAGAGTGGAGGAAACAATGGATTATAATGATACGCAGACAAAAGAGGAAAATAAAGTGTATACAGACTGTTCCTATGAGGCGTTAAAGGAATTCAGTTACCGCCTCTTTCAGGAAAATATGGAGGAGGAAAATCCTGTGCTTTCACCTGTTTCAGCATATGTTGCGCTGTCAATGGTGGGGATAGGGGCACAAAATGGTACGAAAGAGGAATTTACATCCGTTTTAGGAGATTATGCGGACATTACAGCAATTTGTGACAATATTATGACGACGCTTCCGACATCATCGGAGAATACCACAGTCACGCTCGCAAATTCTGTATGGGTGGACGACGCCTTTACAGTGTATGATGACTGGCTTGCGGATACTACTTCGACGATGCGTTCGGAGGTGTTCAATATTAACTTGTCGGATCCCGATGTTGTGGGAAAGATGAATGATTGGGTGAAACGAAACACAAACGGTCTGATTGAAGATATCGTAGATGGACCATTTGATGACAGTGCAAGTCTTGCGCTGTTTAACACACTTTATTTTAAGGCAAAGTGGGAGAACAGTTTTGCTCCGGAGTCGGTATATGAGGACACGTTTTATACGGAAGAGAAAAATGAACAAAACACGCAGATGATGCACAAAGAAAGCGAGTTGCAATATATTGCAAATGATTTTGCGGAGGGAGTTATTCTTCCTTATATAAGTATGGAAGAGAAGGATGGGAATTTTGCCTTTGTCGCGCTAAAACCGATTGAGGAAGACACAGCCATACGTGATGTGTGCGATGAGTTGACTGAAACAGTCATTGAGGAGATGCTTCAGAACAAACAAATCATGCGGATTAATCTGAAACTTCCGAAATTTGAGATGAGTTTTGATAAAGAATTGAATGAAAGTCTGGAAAATATGGGACTGAAAAGCGCTTTTAACGCTGCAGGCGCAGATTTTGGCGGGATTGGAAAAAGCAGCTTCGATTCACAGGGAAACAATCTGTATATTGACTTGGTGCGTCAAAAAGCAAAGATTATCGTGGATGAAGAGGGAACAGAAGCCGCTGCCGCTACAGGAATTATGATGCGGTTTGCTGCCGCAAGACCGCAAGAAGCAAAGGATGTCTGGTTTGACAGACCGTTTGTCTACCTCATCATGGATATGGACAAAGAAATACCGCTGTTTATCGGGATTTTTGATCGTCCTATAGGACTTTAGTTTACAGCCTCCGTATCGGGGGCTGTATTATTTTCTTCGTTTTCATCATTGGAAATCCACTTATGAAGGATATTACTGTCATTTGCTTCTTCATAAATGATGACATTTTCTTCCTCGGGAATTTCGCCGCCTGTAAGCATATATCCGATGTATCTGACACGTTTCATCGCGCGTGTGTAATAGTCGTATGCATTGTTTGCATCTTGTACGGAATACGGTTCGTTTTCGAAGAATTCGTGATAAAGGGATACCGCAAGGGACATATTTTCACTCGCTTCCTTTGCCAGATTTTCAACATCTTGATACTGTGTGGGCGCGTCAATTTCGGAAAACTTTTGAAAGGTTTCGTCCATATCGTCAAGGATATTTAGCAGACTGTCGATTGAGGCCTTATCTGTGGCGTCAAGACTGTTGATTTGCGCATCAGCTTCTTTTATGTACTCCGTAAAATCGGAAATTTCCGCTGAAAAATCGGCGAGGGCTTTCTCTTCGTTGTTTGCGCTGCCACATCCAAAAAGGCAAACGGACATGAAAACTGCCATAAAAATTATTTTATATTTCATCATTGATATTTTTCTCTCCCCTAAAATAAAAATTTGAAACAAGTATACTTTATCACAGAATACGCGGAGAATCAATCATGAAAAGGCTTCAATTTGAGAGAAAAAGAATTTATAACTAAGAAAAAATAGTTTACTTGATGCACAAATTTATGTATAATATATATATTTCACATTTTAAAATATGGTTTGAAAGGATAAGGGTGAACATTATGAACGGCGCTGACGCAATCGTAAAATGTCTTGAGCAAGAGGGCGTCACTACGGTATACGGATATCCCGGAGTGGCAATTGCCCCGTTTTATAACAGTATTTTAGGCTCGGACATTCGAACAATTTTGGTGAGGACAGAACAGAACGCTGCCCATGCGGCAAGCGGCGAGGCGCGAGTCACCGGTCATGTGGGCGTGTGCGCCGTCACAAGCGGTCCGGGCGCTACGAACTTAATTACCGGAATTGCCACTGCGTTTGCAGACAGTATTCCGATGGTGTGCATCACGGGACAGGTAAACAGCGAGCTGATGGGAAGCGATGTGTTCCAGGAGGCGGACATTACAGGTGCGGTCGAATCCTTTGTAAAATACAGTTATATCGTGAAAGATGTCAATGACATTCCGCGTATTTTTAAAGAAGCGTTTTATATTGCCAATTCGGGAAGAAAGGGACCGGTATTAATTGATGTGCCGATCGACATTCAAAATGCTCCTGTAAAGAGCTTTAAGTATCCTGCGGAGGTCAATATCCGTGCGTACAAGCCTACCATAAAGGGACATATTGTTCAGATTAAAAAGGTCATAAAAGAAGTGGAAAAGTCAAAAAGACCAATTATCTGTGCAGGCGGAGGCGTGCATTTGAGCGACGCAGTCGGTGAACTGAGAGATTTTGCGCACAAATACAAAATTCCGGTTGTCAATACCATGATGGGAATTGGTGTGATGAAGACGGACGACGATATGTATTTCGGAATGGTCGGAAATAACGGAAAAGCCTATGCAAACCGTGCGATGAATGAGTCGGATTTGATTATCATGGTGGGAGCAAGACTTGCGGACAGAGCAATCAGCCAGCCCGATCTTGTCACGACAAACAAGGTGTTTGTGCATATCGACGTGGATCCCGCGGAAATCGGAAAAAACGCGATGGCGGCGATTCCGCTTGTAGGAGATATCAAACATATATTCGAAGATATTGCAAATGAAGAAGTGAACGAATGCGAGCATGAGGAGTGGCTTACCCAGCTTCGGGAATATCGTGAAACGATGATTCAAAAGCGCAATCCAAATCCGGATTATGTGGACCCGGCGGCGTTTATCACGATGCTATCCAGGGCGATGAAAGATGACGCAGTGTATGTGGCGGATGTGGGACAAAACCAGATTTGGTCATGCAATTACCACGTTGTAAAGGACGGACGGTTCTTGACTTCGGGCGGAATGGGCACGATGGGATACTCAATTCCCGCGGCAATGGGCGTAAAACGCGGCGACAGCGCAAGACAGGTGGTGGCTGTCTGTGGCGACGGTTCGTTCCAGATGTCGATGATGGAGCTTGCAACCATTATGCAGCATGATATTCCTGTAAAGATTATTGTGATGAAGAATAATTATCTTGGAATGGTGCGCGAATACCAGCATTATACCTACAAGGATCGTTACTCGGTTGTCGATATTAAGGCGGGAACGCCCGACCTTGAAAAGCTTGCGGCAGCTTATGACATTCCGTTTATCAGGGTTTCGAATATGTCGGAAGCAGAAGCGAAAATAGATGAATTTTTAAAGGAAGACAACACCATGCTGATGGAATGTCTGATCGATCCGATGGATCTGGTGAAATAAAGGAAATGCAAAGAGTTAGATTGAAAAATCAGAGATTTTTCAATCGGCAAATTTGTGCAGAGGCACAAATTCGCAAACCTTGGCAAGAATGGGGGATTAGAATGAAAAGAATATATTCAGTATTAGTGGAAAACAGGGCTGGTGTGCTCTGCAAGGTCGCGGGTCTTTTCTCCAGAAGATGTTTCAACATTGACAGCCTTGCGGTAGGAGAAACCGATGATACGTCTGTTTCTTGCATGACCATTGTAAGTTCGGGCAATGAACGGACAATCGAGCAGATTGAAAAACAGCTTAATAAAAAGCTCGATATCATAAAAGTGAAAACCTTTGACGAGAAGGACAGTATCAGCCGTGAACTGATGCTTATCAAGGTAAAATACAACAGAAATACGAGACGCGATATCATGGAAATCTGCGAGATTATGAAGGCGGATATTGTCGATATGTCGAACACCAACATGATCATTCAGATTTGTGATCTGCCGGAGCGCATAAAGGTTATGCTGGACATGTTAAAGTCGATCAGCATTGTAGAAGTTGCGAGAACAGGCACACTTGCTTTGCCTAAATGTGTTGACAATTAACATAAAGCTTGATAAAATAAAATTTGTTTATAATTATAGGAGTGTATCTTTATGCAAAACAAGGTTTTTCAGCTTTTAGTAAATAATAATGCAGGTGTTTTGAGCCGTATCACGGGTTTGTTTTCAAGACGCGGCTACAATATTGACAGTATTACGGCAGGCGTAACGTCCGATCCGCGTTTTACACGCATCACAATTGTGACATCAGGCGATGAAGAAATCCTGGACCAGATTGAAAAGCAGGTTTCGAAGCTGATCGATGTGAGAGATGTCCGTGAATTAAAGCCAGAGAAGAGTGTATACAGAGAGTTGTGCCTGATTAAGGTAAAATCCACACCCGAAAAGCGTCAGGGTGTGATTGCGGTAGCGGATATTTTCAGGGCAAAGATTATTGATGTCAATGTGGACAGCCTGATCGTGGAGCTTACGGGAAATCAGTCTAAGATCGATGCGTTTATCGGACTTCTTGCGGACTATGAAATTCTTGAGATAGCAAGGACGGGTATCGCGGGACTTGCAAGGGGAACAGATGAATTGATCCATCTTGATATGTAGATTTTATTTATGTAATACATATTACATAGATTAAAAAACAATAAATTATAATAGTTTATTCTAGAAAACAAGGAGGAAAATTCCTCTGCTCCTACAAGGGTAGTCGCATTTTTCCTTCGGAAAAACAAGGAGGAATTAAAAAATGTCAGAAGCAAAGATTTATTATCAGGAGGACTGTAACCTTTCTTTATTAGAAGGCAAAACAATCGCAGTGATCGGTTACGGCAGTCAGGGACATGCTCATGCATTGAACGCAAAGGAGTCAGGTTGCAACGTAATTATCGGTCTTTATGAGGGCAGCAAGTCTTGGGACAAGGCTGTAAAGCAGGGATTTGAGGTTTATACTGCTGCAGAGGCTGCAAAGAAGGCTGATATCATTATGATTTTGATCAATGACGAGTTACAGGCTGATATGTACAAGAAGGACATTGAGCCGAATCTTGAGGCAGGCAACATGCTGATGTTTGCGCACGGTTTCAATATTCACTTTGGTTGCATCAAGCCGCCCGCAAATGTGGATGTTACGATGATCGCGCCGAAGGGACCGGGACATACGGTTCGTTCCGAGTATCAGGTAGGCAAGGGTGTTCCGTGTCTGGTAGCGGTAGAGCAGAACGCGACAGGAAAGGCGCTTGATCTGGCGCTTGCATATGCGCTTGCAATCGGCGGCGCAAGAGCCGGTGTATTGGAAACTACTTTCAGAACAGAAACAGAAACAGACTTATTCGGTGAGCAGGCAGTTCTTTGTGGCGGTGTTTGCGCACTGATGCAGGCAGGTTTCGAAACACTTGTTGAGGCAGGCTATGACCCGAGAAACGCTTACTTTGAGTGTATCCATGAGATGAAGCTGATCGTTGACTTGATTTATCAGTCAGGCTTTGCAGGCATGAGATATTCGATTTCGAATACGGCAGAGTACGGTGACTATATCACAGGTCCGAAGATTATCACAGACGAAACAAAGAAGACAATGAAGAAGATTCTTTCTGACATTCAGGATGGTTCGTTTGCGAAAGAGTTCCTGTTGGATATGTCGCCTGCAGGACGTCAGGTTCACTTTAAGGCGATGAGAAAGCTTGCAGCAGAGCATCCTTCTGAGAAGGTTGGCGAGGAAGTTCGTAAGCTTTACAGCTGGAACAATGAAGAGGATAAGTTTATCAATAACTAATCTTGTTTTGGTATTTGGTATTAAAAGGAAGAAATTGAAAACATATGTTTTCTTTTTCTTCCTTTTTTTGTGATTGTGTGTTATACTCAATTTATATGTTGCGAAAATACGCGAAGGAAAGGGGAACAACGAATGTACGCATATATCAAAGGGGAGATAGCCGACATTTCGGAGGATAATCTTGTGCTGGAGTGCAACAATATCGGCTATAATATACGAATACCGCTGAGTGTGGCACAGCGCCTTCCGGGAATCGGGGCTGTGGTAAAGATTTATACCTACACGAGTGTGCGGGAGGATGCTTTTAATTTGTTCGGTTTTCTATCAAAGGACGATCTGGAAATCTACAAAAAGCTGATTGCAGTCAACGGAATCGGACCGAAGGGCGCGCTTAGCATTTTGTCGGCGATGAGCGCGGACGATCTGCGTATGGCGATTGTTTCGGGGGATGCAAAAGCAATCGCGAAAGCGCCGGGTGTCGGAAATAAGTCTGCAGAACGAATTATACTGGAATTAAAGGATAAGATCGGATTGCGGCTTTCGTTTGAGGAGGATACGGACTTTGCGCAAACGTCCGATGCGTCGGGAAACGGCGCCGCAAAGAACGAAGCGATAGAGGCGCTGGTTTCGCTAGGATATACGCCTACGGAGGCATTGAAGGCGGTAAAACAGCTTGAACTCACGGAGGATATGGATTCGGGAGCGATTTTGAAACAGGCGTTGAAAGTAATCGGTAATTAATCGTCAGGGGGACTGGGTATGGCTGCAAGAGTCATTGAAACAAAGCTTTTGGAGGAGGATATCAAGCTTGAGGGGAGCTTGCGTCCGCAAAACTTTAAAGATTATATTGGACAGCAAAAAATAAAGGAAATTTTAAGTATTTATATAGAAGCGGCAAAACAGCGAAATGACAGTTTGGATCATGTACTGTTTTACGGACCGCCGGGACTCGGAAAGACGACGCTTTCGGGGATTATAGCAAATGAGATGGGCGTTAATATGAAAGTCACGAGCGGCCCGGCAATCGAAAAACCGGGAGAAATGGCGGCAATTTTAAACGGACTCCAAGAAGGCGATATCTTGTTTATTGACGAGATACACCGCTTAAACCGTCAGGTGGAGGAGGTTTTGTATCCCGCGATGGAGGACTTTGCGATTGACATTATGATCGGAAAGGGCGCGACGGCGCGCTCGGTTAGACTTGACTTACCAAGATTTACGCTGATTGGCGCGACGACGAGAGCGGGACTTTTAACTGCGCCTTTACGCGACCGGTTTGGCGTGATACAACATCTCGAGTTTTATTCTGTGGAGGAGTTAAAGCTGATTATACAGCATTCGGCGCGTATTTTGGAAGTGCAGATTGAGGAACAGGGCGCAATCGAGCTTGCCAGAAGAAGCCGTGGCACGCCAAGACTTGCAAACCGTATGCTCAAGCGCGTGCGCGATTTTGCACAGGTGAAGTATGACGGCGTTATTACATTGGAGGCAGCAAATACGGCGCTTGATCTGCTGGATGTAGATAAGCTTGGGCTGGATCAGACGGACAGGCTGATATTGGAAACGATGATTGAGAAGTTTGGCGGAAAGCCAGTCGGACTGGATACATTGTCTGCGGCAATCGGAGAGGACAGCGGCACGATTGAAGATGTCTATGAGCCGTATCTAATCAAAAACGGACTGATCATGCGTACGCCGCGCGGACGAATCGTGACGGAACTTGCCTGTAACCATTTAGGTCTTGAAATACAGGAGTAGTCTGATATATAATGTAAGTGGTTATGTAAATCAAAACAAAAGAAATTTATTGGATACACATAGAAAGGGGCAAGAGTTATGTCTGCCAAAACAGATACGGAAGTTATTATTGGAGGAAAAGTTTTAACGCTCAGCGGAAACGAGAGCGCGGAATATCTGCAAAAGGTTGCTGCTTACATAAATAATAAGCTGAATGAGTATAATAAAATGGACAGCTTTAAGCACCAGCCTGTGGATACCCAGAATATGTTGATGCTTTTAAATATTGCCGATGATTATTTTAAGGCAAAAAATCAGCAAGAGCAGCGAGAGAATGAGCTTCGGGCAAAAGAGAATGAACTCTATGATTTAAAGCATGAGCTGATTGCCACACAGATGAAGCTTGACAATACTGCAAAATCATTACAGGAAGCTCAGAAAGAGTTGAATGAAAATTCAAAACAGATCGTGCGGCTGGAAACAGAGCTTGCGGAAAAAAGAAAGAAATAAGTATGACAGATAAGAAAGTGGAACTTTTGGCTCCGGCAGGCGATTATCAGTGCTGTATGGCGGCGATTAACGCGGGGGCGGATGCGGTATATTTAGGTGGCGTAAAGTTTGGGGCAAGAGCGTATGCAAACAATTTTTCCCAGGAGGAGATTGTAGACGCTCTTCGCGTTGCGCATCTTTTCGGCAGAAAAATATATCTGACAGTAAATACGCTTGTAAAGGAAAATGAGATGCAGGAACTTGTGCCGTATCTTGCGCCGCTGTATGAGGCGGGGCTTGATGGCGTTATCGTTCAGGATATCGGCGTTATGAAGGTGATACGGGAACACTTTCCGGAGCTTTCGCTGCACGCGAGTACGCAGATGACGATTACGGGCGTGTATGGCGCGGAATGGGTTAAAAGTCTAGGCGTGTGCCGTGTCGTGCCGGCAAGGGAGCTTTCGCTTGATGAGATTAAGGACATCAAGACGCAGACGGGACTGGAAATAGAATGTTTTATTCATGGCGCTATGTGTTATGCCTATTCGGGTCAGTGCCTTTTCAGCTCGATATTGGGCGGCAGAAGCGGAAACAGGGGAAGATGCGCGGGACCGTGCCGACTTCCGTATACGGATGAGCGTGGAAACAGGCTGTATCCACTTAGTTTAAAGGATATGTACACCTTGTCTGATATTCCGAAGCTGATTGAGGCGGGAATCGATTCTTTTAAAATAGAAGGGCGTATGAAAAGCGCGGAATATGTGGCTGGTGTGACATCCGTGTACCGTAAATATATTGATCAATATTTATCAATGCCGAATGCGCATTATCAGGTGTCCGATACAGACGAGAAGCTTTTGCGGGGACTTTATATCCGTTCCGATATTTGTCATGGCTATTACGAGAAACATCATGATAAAAACATGATAACGATAAAGGAGCCGGGATACAGCGGTTCTACGAAAGATGCGCTTGAGGAAATCAAGAAAAAATATATTGATAAAAAAATGACGCTTGCCGTTAAGGGAAGTGCGTCTGTTTTTGCAGGAAAACAGGCTCTTTTTACGCTTGAGGCAAACGGTATATCTGTGACAGCAGAGGGCGACGAGGCGGGCGCAGCGATCAACAGACCGCTCACTGAAACGGAGATTGCAGACAGACTTTCCAAGTTTGGGGATACTTATTTTTCGCTTGCGGAGCTTGATGTCAATACGGATAACAAATCGTTTATGCCCGTAAAGTCGTTAAATGAACTTCGGAGAAAGGCTTGTACTGCGTTGGAAAATGCGATATTGGAACCAAATTGCAGAAGTCTGTCGCCCGACGACACAGCACAGATAACAAAATCAGACAAAACGGACAAAAGCAGTAGAGAGAATGCGCTTGCGGTTTTGGTAACGACAAAAGAGCAGCTTGAAGCAGTATTTTTGTTTGACGAAATTAAGATTCTTTATATGAATGCGGACATTTTTCTTCAAAATGGAGTGGATGCGGTACAAACGTGTGATAAGCAATGTTTCCTGGCGCTTCCGCATATTTTGCGCAAACGCTCGTATCAATACCTTGAAACATATCGTGCTTTGTTGGAAACAGATTTCTTTTCGGGTGTGCTTGTGCGGAATTTTGAGGAGTTGGAATGGTTGCACAGCATTGACTACAGTGGTCAAATAGTGTCCGACTATACGATATATGCATGGAATAACACTGCGCTTTCGTTCTGTTCGGAGATGTTTAACAGAGTGACGCTTCCAGTGGAGCTTAATAAAAAAGAACTTTCGCAGCTTTCTTCGGCTGTTCCCGCCGAACTTATGGTGTACGGCAGGCTTCCGCTGATGTATTCGGCAAACTGTGTGCGAAACACGCTGGAAAAATGCATCGATCAGCCGCAACGCCAGAATGTTTACACACTTACGGACCGGTATCAAAACGCTGTTCCCATCGTGCAAAACTGTATCCATTGCTATAACATTCTGTATAATACTGTGCCGCTTTCCCTGCATGGTCAGCTTGCGCAGATTCAAAAGAGAGGATATCAGACATTACGGCTTGAGTTTACGCTGGAGGACGGCAGACAGACGTCGGATGTGATTCAATATTACATAAAGAAATCAGACGGTGCAGAGCCGGACTTTATATGGAAGGATTTCACCAACGGACATTATAAACGTGGAGTAGAATAAATGTTAAAGGCAGTCATCGAACTATCAAAATATATATTGGCCGGAAATATGTTACTGTACACGCTCATCAGCTATTTTGCGCTGAGAGTGGACGATCGGGAGCGGAAAAACATTGTGTTTGTGCTGCAATGTATTATGATTTTTATCAATCATATGGTTGGCAGCCTTGTTCTGCTTTCCTCAAGGGAGGATTTTACCTACCTGTTTTTTCCCATCTTTCAAATGCTCACCGTGTTTGCCTACCTGGTCCTCATGCGGGCAATATACCCGAAATCCAATAAACTGATCGTGTGTCATATCGCGATGCTTTTATCGGTAGGATTTGTGATATTGACGCGCCTCTCCATTACAAGGTCTGTGCGGCAGTTTATCATCGTGGCGGTATCGTTGGTGATAGGGCTTGTCATACCTGCGTTTATGAAACAGCTTAAGCTGATACAGCGTTGTGAACTGATTTTTGCGGCTGTGGGAATTGCGGTATTGGGTGCCGTGCTCATCAGTGGCAGTCTGGTAAACGGTTCTAAACTTTCTTTTTCCGTCTTTGGATTTAGTTTTCAACCCTCGGAGTTTGTGAAAATAATATATGTTATTTTTATTGCATGCATCCTTGCAAGAGCGAAGCATTTTGGTCATATTCTATTGTCTGCGCTGCTTGCGGCAATCCATGTGCTGATTCTTGTTGCATCAAAGGATTTGGGAAGCGCATTGATCTTTTTTATCACATATGTGCTTCTTTTGTTTGCCGCGACAAAAAAGCTGCGTTATTTGATCGTGGGGCTTGCGGGAGCAGCGGCGGCATCCTATGTATCCTACTTTTTGTTTTCCCATGTGCGTGTGCGTGTGGAGGCATGGCTGGATCCGTGGAATGATATCAATGCGACAGGATACCAGATTGCACAGTCACTTTTCGGGATTGGTACGGGAGGCTGGTTTGGCATGGGCATTGATTCGGGAAATCCAAGTCTGATTCCGTATGTAGAGCAGGACTTTATCTTTTCTGCGGTATGTGAAGAGTATGGTGTGATTTTTGGAATTTGTCTGATCGCAGTGTGCATCAATCTGTTTTTGGAGATTGTGCGTGTGGCACATTCCTGTCTGGAGCCGTTTGTCAAATATTCGTGTTTCGGGCTTGGTATTGTGTATATTTCGCAGTTGTTTTTGACGATTGGCGGAAATACAAAGTTCATACCACTTACGGGCGTGACGCTTCCGCTGATCAGTTACGGAGGCAGTTCGGTTTTGGCGTCTGTGATGATGCTTTCCGTGGTTCAGGGATTTTATATTAATCGGGATACCCTCCTTGCGTATGAGGGAGAAGAAGGGGACGAGGACGCTTTTGTGCCGTATATGCCCAGACGATACATGAACGCGACGGCGGGGGTGTTTGTCGTGCTTTTTGTGGGAATTTGTATTTATCTTGCACATTTTGTTCATTATGACAGTTCCAAGGTGATCAACAATTCTTACAATGCAAAGCGTCAGGAGATTCTTGCGTCAAAAACGACGCGTGGCGACATTCTCTCGGCGGACGATAAGGTGCTTGCGATAACGCTTGCGGGCAGCGATGAGCGGTATTACCCGTATGCGGAGTTGTATTCTCATGTCGTAGGTTATGCGTCAAACGGCAGAATGGGAGTCGAACAGAATGCAAACATCTATCTGGTGTCGTCCAATATATCGCTAAACAGCAAACTTTCTGATGATCTTGCAGACGAGAAGCACATGGGGAACACGGTTGTTACGACGCTTGATTCGCGGCTTCAGGAACTTGCCTATGATGCTCTGGGAATGTATGAGGGGGCAGTGATTATCACGGAGCCCGATACGGGAAAGATTTTGGCGATGGTGTCAAAGCCCGATTTTGATCCCAATACGATTGATGAGATATGGGACGATCTGATTGTGGACGAGGAGAGTTCCATTCTCGTAAACAGGGCGACGCAGGGGCTATATCCACCCGGTTCCACCTTTAAGATTTTTACGGCGTTAGCCTATATCCGTGAAAATCCAATTGATTATAACAAATACAGTTTTGACTGTAATGGTCATTTTAAGAGCGGTGAGAATGTCATTAATTGTTTTCACGGAACAAGGCACGGAAAAGTGGACTTTTCGCGTTCTTTTGCAAAGTCCTGCAATTCGTCGTTTGCCAATATCGGACTTTCGCTTGATCGGAACAGTTTCCTGGATATACTGGATACGCTTTACTTTAACGATGCGCTTCCAGTGGATTTTCTTTCTAATAAGAGCAGCATTTCCGAAAACATAATAAATAGTGACAGCGTTATGATACAGACAGCGATCGGTCAGGGCGAAACACAGATGACGCCGCTCCATATCGCGATGGTGACAGCTATGATTGCAAACGGCGGAGAGATGATGCAGCCGTATGTGATTGATCATGTAGAAAATGCGGACGGCGGCATGGTGACATCGTTTGCGCCGAAGTCGTTAGGGCAGCTCATCAGCGCGGAGGAGGCAGGTACCTTAAAGCAGCTTATGATTGCCGTTGTGGAGGAAGGCACGGGAACCCGTATCAAGAGCGACGCGTACAGCGCGGCGGGAAAGACCGGATCCGCGGAGTACAATTCCAAATCTGATTCCCATGCGTGGTTTACCGGATTTACGTATGACACGGACAGACCGTTGCAGATAACGGTCATTATGGAGGGCGCAGGCTCGGGAGGAGAGTATGCGGTTCCCGTGGCAAGACGGATTTTGGACGGCTATTATGAGGAAACACGGTAAGGTTTGACGAATTTGGCAAAAAATTTCAATATTAATTTGTATTTTTCATTAAAATAGTGTATAGTAGTAACAGAGATGTATTTTTATGGGTACAACATATGAAACAGTAAAAGCAGAAGGGAGTGTAACTATGCTTAACCGCTTGTTTGGAAACTACCTTGTTGAAAAGGGGAAATTAACGTTGGAGCAGCTGGATGCCCTGCTTCCCGTGAAGAAACAGTTTAAAGCAGAAGTGGAAGTGATTTCGATTGTCACAAAGGTACTGACGCCTGCTGCCGTGCAGGAACTTTTGCAGAACATGGATAAGGAAAGCGAGCATTTTGGCGAAGCTGCGGTTAATTCGGAACTGATCACGGACGATAAGCTTGATGAAATCCTTGCGTATCAGTCAAACGATTTTATGAAATTTCTGCAGCTGCTTGTGAACGACGGTTATATCTCGTATGAGGATATTAATCAGGAGCTGGATGCATTTCAGCAGGAGAACGAATGGAATGATGAACAGTTAAATGCGCTGATACATGATGACCTGGAGCAGTGTATCGACCTGTTTGTGCAGTTTGAAACTCCGGCATTGAAAGAACTTACAAAGACATTTGTACAGACATACCGCCGCCTGATTGACAGAGATGTCTACCTTGAAAAAGCATCTCCTGCGGATTCGATTCAGTTGGACAAGTGTGCAAGCCAGATGATCATAGGGGATATGCGCATCAAAGTCTACATCAGCGCCCCCGGCGATGATTTGCTTGCGATAGCAAATCACTTTACGGGAGATACATATGATACCGTTACGGAGGACGCGCTTGACAGTGTGGGAGAGTTTATCAACTGCGT
>JAIEDW010000122.1 GCA_029067805.1 Lachnospiraceae bacterium | reverse complement strand
TTTGTAAAAAGACCAAACGTGGCAGCGACAAAAATGCGGTTTGCTTTCCGTTTCTTCAAGTCATGGGCAACCTCAAGTACACTCTCGCCCGACGAAATCATGTCATCAACGATGATCACATCTTTGCCCTCAACATTACTGCCCAAAAATTCGTGCGCAACAATAGGGTTTCTGCCGTTTACGATTTTTGTATAGTCGCGACGCTTATAGAACATGCCCATATCAAGTCCCATCACGTTTGCCATATAGATTGCACGGCTCATGCCGCCCTCGTCGGGGCTGATGATCATCATATGATTGGCGTCGATCGTAAGGTCGTCCACATTATTTAAAAGCCCTTTGATAAACTGGTAGGTTGGTGATACCGTCTCAAAGCCGTGGAGCGGAATTGCGTTCTGCACGCGCGCGTCATGCGCGTCAAAGGTGATGATATTGTCAACTCCCATCTCCACCATTTCTTGAAGCGCAAGCGCACAGTCAAGCGACTCTCTAGCTGTTCGTTTATGTTGGCGGCTTTCGTAAAGGAAGGGCATGATAACCGTGATGCGCCTTGCTTTTCCGCCGACAGCGGCAATGATTCTCTTTAAATTCTGATAGTGGTCATCGGGCGACATATGATTTTTGCGCCCGCAAAGGGAGTAAGTCATGCTGTAATTTGTCACATCGACGATCAGATAGAGGTCGTCGCCGCGCACCGACTCTAAAATTTCACCCTTGGCTTCGCCCGTGCCAAAACGGGGCACTTTTGCCTGTATAATATAAGAATCACGCTGATATCCCGAGAAAGCAAGCGAATTTTTATGCTCGTTTTCGCGTTCGGTTCTCCATTTTACAAGGTATTTGTCAACGTTGTCTCCGAGTTCCTCACACCCTTTTAAGGGAATGATTCCCAAAGAACCGACAGGGATTGAATTTAAGTTTCTTTTTTCCTCACGTACAGGCATGGAAAAGCCCTCACTTTCTATTGATTGCGGTTTCCGTTTTTCGCTGTGGAAACCGTTTTTTTCAGCATACGGATATCGGCTCCGGTCAGTTTACATACCGTATAATTGGTTGTTATCCGGGAAAATATTCGCTCGGAATAACGATCTCTTAATTCTTCCAAGGAAAGGTTTGTTGTGATGATCGTTGCCTTTTTCCGCAGGTGTCTGTTATTCAGGCAGGAGAACAGACGGGAAGCAACAAACGCGTTGGTAAGCTCCGTTCCCAGATCATCAATGATCAGCAGATCGCAACTGTAAATATCCTCGGAAATACCGGATAAGGCTTCATTGCTGTCCTTCTCAAACGTACTTTTTGAAAGTGTGTCAAAAAGCTGTGACGCACTGAAGTAGATCACAAGGTTTCCTTGATCCATCAACGCTTTTGCGATGCAGCAGGACAGAAACGATTTCCCCGTTCCTACTGTACCATAAAAGAAGAGGTTGCGGTAGTCCAAATGAAAACTTTCTATAAAATTTTGGCATATTTGCACAGCTTTTGTAAACTTTTCAAGGTCATCTCCGACATAATAGTCATAAGAGAGAAAGGTAAAATTTTCCGTCTGCAACATATTTTTAATCTGCGACTGCTCATAGATTAGTTCAACCTCTGCGGCACGAAAACAACTGCACTTTTGATTGCCGACATAGCCTGTGTCCTGACACTTTTCGCATTCGTAGGAAGTGGTCAGAAAGTCGGGCGGAAAGCCATTTTCACGCAGCAGTAAAGCTTTTTGTTCGGAAAGTTCTCTTAATTTTTTCCGAAGTTCGTCCAAAGCGTTTTTCTCACCGCAAAGGAGTCTGCGCCCCTGTTCAATGGAGATTGCGGCGGACTGTCCATCCAA
>JAIEDW010000121.1 GCA_029067805.1 Lachnospiraceae bacterium | reverse complement strand
GCACAAGCACTGCCCCTGTAACAGTTTTAATGCCTACAATATCAAGAATCAGGCACGCTGCCAGCCCAATCAAAAGAATGAAAAGAAAACCGTGTACCGCCGGAATGCTGTGAACACCGCCAAGCGGGTGAATATATTTTAAAAACCATCTTCCGAGATAATCGCCGCTTCCATAAGAACTCATGTTGTTTGCATCGTCCCAGTTAATAAGCTTGTGCGTCAGCATATAAAAATGCGTAATCCAACCAACAAGCAGGCCTGTTATAAAACAGATTTTTGTATGTCGCACCAATTTTTTATGAAAAATCAAAAATAGATCAAACTTCATCAAATAGTACCTCTCTATATCTGTCTCCCGTTTTCTCCCAATGAAACCGTTCTGCGTTATGAAGTCCTTTTTCCACAAGCTCCTGCGCACACGCATCGTCAGTCGTAGCTTTGATCAGCGCCTGTGCTACCTCCTCGGTATCTTGTGGATTTACCAAAAGCGCGGCATCTCCCACAACCTCAGGAAGCGAGCTTAATTTCGAGCACACCACAGGTGTCCTTAACTGCATCGCCTCAATCGGCGGAAATCCGAATCCCTCAATGAGCGAGAGAAAGAGGAATGCTTTTGCATTGTGAAACAATCTGTGCAGTTCTTCATCCTTCTCAACATATTTGATACAGGTAATGCCCTCCGCAGGTCCCTCTACGCTCTCTACGCCGATCATTGTAAGCGGCAGTGGATTGCTCGCAGCTTCTCTGTATTTTGCATATGCAGCGACAATCCCCTTTGCGTTTTTGTGCGGAAGTGCCGATGTCACTGCCACAATATAATCGCTGTCACAAGGTAAAAATTCGCTCTCTTTAATTCGATTATAACCGTTATTTATCACAATAATTCGTCCGTCATCAATACGCGCATACTTGATAATATCACGCTTTGATGCCTCCGATATGGTAATCACCGCATCTGCATGCCTTGCCGAAGCCTTAAGCCGCCACATGATATAAAAGTTTTCCAAGCGATTAAAATAACCCTTGTAATGTTCATCATAATAAAACGGTATCATATCATGGATAATGACATACTCCTTCGTGCAGTGAAGAAGAGACGCATATCCTCTAGGATAGAGCACCTTATCCGCCCCCAGCTTTTTTGCAAGCAAAGACACATCAAAAAGCTCCCACTTGATACACACCAATTTGTTCAGGGGATTTTTATCAATCTCAATAAACCTTACTCCCGCAACATCAAAATCGCCTCTGTTGTGAGAATTTCCAAGCACGATAATCTCATGCTTCTGATAGTTATTTTGCGCAAGCGCATACACAAGGTGGCGTGCAAGATTATAGATCCCGATGCTTTTTCCTGCTCCCCTTACCTGTTTAAAGCAATCTATTACAAGCTTCATCTGTCCCTCCGCATTCTTTATTGACCATATCAATCAATTGCTTCTACTGTTCCGACAACATACTCGTCTGCCTCATAGAGATAAAGACCGTACGCCTCTATCCCTTCCGTTTCATCGCCTCGAAACAAATAAATGCAGCTCTTGTCAGGGTTTTCCAGGCTTTTTTGGGTATTCTCATTGACATTAATACCCCTTGCAAAATAATAATTATTCATCGTCAGTCCATTGTCATAAGCATACTTTGCAATATGCATTATACCATTGTTGTCAACATTATGCGATACCCACACAATATGTTCAAAGCCCCCCTTCTTAGAAAGCTGCGTCCATACATCGCCCTTTAGCGGCGATTCGTACGTCACTTCCTTCGCAAAGGTATTTCGCTGCCCTCGCAGTTTTCCACTGATGTCAAAAAGCTGCAAAAAAGTGCAGAGCGTAAGTATGATAACCGCCACGTGTTTTTTCTGAAACAACCTGTCATTGCAGACAATCCCTCCAATTGTAATCAAATAGCACACAGGCCAGACAATTCTGCCCGACGAGCGGAACATGCCCCAGTAATGCGTGAGCGTACTGCTGTCGGTAAGCACAAACAAAAGCCTGTCCCCAAGCGTCACCTCGGGCGATGCCGCAAACAAAATAAGTCCTGCCGACATCAACACATACGTCATCCCATAAATCACAAAATCTCTATCCGGTTTCCGTTTTTTTGTGCATACCGCTCTATATACACAAATCACGATATAGACAAGTGCTATAACAAGCAACAAAAACACGCCAAGTCCCAGATACGCAAAACCCTCGTATTGACCGTCACAATATGTCGTAAGGGACGGCAAAAATTTTGAGTATCCTTTCGCATTAAAGAACCCGTTTAAGTTAAAGCTGAATGCGCCAAGGTCGTTGCTTCCCGCATCCGCCCTCGTAGAAAAGCCGCCAAGCAGATACGTTGTTGCAAACAAACACCCCACAAACGACACGCCGGGCAGTACATATTTTAGCAAAAAACGCTTTTCTTTGAGCCAGCTGCAAAGCACAAAGCCGCACAAAAACGCGCCACACATCGGCAGCAAGTACATATGAACCGAGCCGATATACGCGCCAACCAATCCCCAATAGAACGTTGTCTTTTTAATATCTGTATAAATACTGCTATGACGTACAAAAAGATAAATCGCAAAAAGAATGATCCAGTGACCGCCAAGCGCCGTGTGACGAAACATTTTCTCGATTACGATCGGTGAGAGAATAAAGATGAGGGAGCCGATTAAGATCTGCCCTTTTCCCACATGAAACGCGTTCAGAATTTTCGCCGCAAAAAGCCCTTGCAGCATAAAGCAAGCAAGTCCCCACCAGCCGAAATATTGAAACGATTCGGGTAAAATCGGCGATAACAGCTTAAAAAAGACTGCAAAAAGCGGGATTGAATCTGTATATATCACCGAACTATAGTCAGGATATGCTAACCTGTTTGTAAGCCCGATCGGAAATGTCCAATCACTTTCGCGAAAAAAACACCACCCCAGATAATGCTGTGTCAGATCGCCGCGGTTTAACAGCCAGTCGACATAACATGGGTTTAAAACGCGTATGCCGTAGACTGCGATAAAACAGAGTGCGCCTAACAGCATCGCCGCAATATATATAGTTTTTGTTTTCCTATTGATTTTATCCGATTTCATTTGAAGCCTCATTCAAAAATAACAATCCGATCAGCACAGGCACCATAC
>JAIEDW010000120.1 GCA_029067805.1 Lachnospiraceae bacterium | reverse complement strand
ATGGGGACTTTACAATATGCACGGAAATGTCGGTGAGTGGGTATGGGATTACTATGGGGAATATGATACGACAGCACAGACAGATCCAACAGGCCCTGCAAGCGGAACCCGACGTGTAAACCGTGGGGGCGGATGGAATGACTTTGCCAAAAATATCCGTTCTGCATATAGGGCAGCAACTCCTCAAGAAAACAGCAGTTTTAATGTTGGATTCAGACTGGTTCGTAATGCAGTGGCGGGTTTTGGCAGTGTAGAAGGACAGGTTATAAATACAGGGACTCAAGAAGGAAACGGAGGAGTATTGATTGTGTTCTTCTCATGGGGAGGAAATACCAGAGGGATTGCACAGGAAATCCAGTCCCAGACAGGGGCGGATCTGTTCGAGATAGAATTGGTAGAGCCATATTCTTCGGATTATAATACTGTTCTGGATGAAGCACAGCGTGACCAGAATGCACAGGCACGCCCTGAGATTAAAAACCATGTGGAAAACATAGATGATTATGATACGATTATTCTCGGATATCCTAACTGGTGGGCATCTATTCCCATGCCGATTGCCTCTTTTTTGGAAGAGTATGATCTTTCAGGAAAGACCATTGTTCCATTCTGTTCTCATGGAGGAGGACGTTTCGGACAAAGTCTGACGGCGATTGCAAAGCTTGCGCCTGATTCCACAATCGGAGAAGGGCTTGCAATTTCTTATTCGGGAGGTTCCGGAATGCCAAGTGATGTGGCAGAATGGCTGGAAGAAAATGGTATAGCAATACAGTAAAAATTACATGTTGGAAATAATCAAAATACATAAGAAGGAATAACAATATGAAAAAACTTGGTTGCTTTCTTCTGATTATTTTGAAAAGCATAATCAAAGCAGGTATGTATTTATAAACTTGTTATTTACTAATTTGCGAGATATAATTATATCAATATTCAAGATAGAAATAATAAAATACATGGGGGATTTATATGTCGGAAAATAAATTAATCGAAGTTCAGGAAGCGGTAAACAGGATTATCAAGGGAAAAGAAGATGTGGTAAAAAAGGCGCTTGCTGCAATCATTGGAGGCGGGCACATTCTGATGGAAGATATACCGGGTGTCGGTAAGACAACCCTTGCCACCACTTTCGCGCGTGCGCTTTCCCTGGAATACAGGAGAGTCCAGTTTACACCGGATGTTCTTCCAAGTGACCTGCTTGGCTTTTCTATGTATCACAGTCAGAAGGGAGAATTTGAATTTCAGGAGGGAGCAGTCTTCTGCAACCTGCTTCTGGCAGATGAAATCAACAGAACCTCTCCGAAAACCCAGTCGGCGCTTTTGGAAGTTATGGAAGAGCGTCAGGTGAGCGTCGAGGGGAAAACCCGTAAACTTCCCGAACCCTTTATCGTGATTGCGACGGAAAATCCGGCAGGCTCATCAGGCACACAGCTTTTGCCGGAATCACAGCTTGACCGTTTTCTTGTATGCCTGTCCATGGGATACCCCAAACATGAGGATGCCGTAGCGCTGCTAAAAGGAGAGGTATGGAGACAGCTCTCTGATGTTTCACCGATCCTTTCATTGGAAGAATTAAGGGATTTTCAGAAAAGGACAGAGGAAATTTTTGTCCATGATTCCATTTATGAATATATCGTAAACCTTGTGGAGGAAACGCGCAACAGTCCGCTTTTTTCACTGGGCGCCAGTCCGCGTGCAGCTATCGCGCTGCTTCGCATGTCCCGCGCAATGGCGATGCTTGATGCTCGGGATTTTGTAACGATCAAGGATGTGCAGGATGTACTCTGCGATGTGCTTTGCCATCG
>JAIEDW010000012.1 GCA_029067805.1 Lachnospiraceae bacterium | reverse complement strand
GAAACGCTGATTTCGGACATATCTCATCAGACCAAAACGCCGATTGCCAATCTGCTTTTGTACAGTGAGTTATTGCAGGAAGAAAATTTACCCGATGACGTGCGCGGCAACGCAGAGGCAATTCACAAGCAGACTGAAAAACTCCGTTTCTTAATTGATTCTCTCGTGAAACTGTCACGCTTGGAAAACGGCATTATTTCGCTCTCACCACAACAATCGCCAATCCAGCCAATGCTGCAGTCCATCTATGACCAGCTTGCGCCAAAAGCGGAAGAAAAAGGACTTTTTCTGCGTCTATTTGATACAGACGCCAACGCCATATTTGACGCAAAATGGACAGCCGAAGCAATCTTTAATATTGCTGACAATGCTATTAAATACACCGCAAACGGCGGTATCACAATTTCGGTCACAGCCTATGAAATGTTTGCACGCATCGATATCAAGGATACTGGCATCGGCATTTCTGAGGAAGAACATGCAAAAATTTTTGCCCGCTTTTATCGTTCACAACAGGTATCGAACGCGGAAGGCGTGGGAATTGGCCTTTATCTTGCAAGGGAAATCATTGTCGGCGAAGGCGGCTATATTAAAGTATCCTCTTCTTTGGGAAACGGGTCTGTTTTTTCTGTTTTTCTCCCTAAATAAGTTTATCTAAATTCAATTCTTACAAAACTGTTAGAATTAAAACAACATCTGACAGAATATCGAAAGATTTCTATGAGATACTAGCATAAGAAATGAAAAAAGGAGAGTATTTATCATGGAAATTTTACAGGCAAACAACCTTAAAAAAATTTACGGCTCCGGCGAGAATGCCGTTCATGCACTTGACGGCGTCAACCTGAGCGTCGAAAAGGGAGAATTCGTCGCGATTGTCGGAACATCGGGCAGCGGAAAGTCTACGCTGCTGCATATGCTTGGCGGATTAGACCGCCCTACAGACGGCAAAGTAATCGTAGACGGCAAGGACATCTCATCTTTAAAAGACGAAGCTTTGACCATTTTCCGCCGCCGCAAAATCGGATTTGTCTTTCAGGCATACAACCTTGTACCCGTACTGAATGTCTACGAAAACATCGTGATGCCGATTGAACTTGACGGCGCAAAAATTGACACAGAATTCGTGGAGCAGATTGTACATACCCTCGGACTGGACGGACGGCTTGACGCATTACCAAACCAGCTTTCCGGCGGTCAGCAGCAACGTGTCGCAATCGCCCGCGCACTGGCATCAGCTCCCGCCATTATTCTTGCAGACGAGCCGACCGGAAACCTTGACAGCAAGACAAGCCACGACGTATTGAGTCTGCTCAAAGTCACCAGTCAGAAGTTCGCACAGACCATTCTGATGATTACACACAACGAAGAAATCGCACAAATGGCAGACCGCATTATCCGTATCGAGGACGGTCACATTGTCACCGGACAATAATGAAGGAGGGTGACAATGATGAAAGTAAAAAACCAAAAATGTATCCGGAGGCTGAGCAGAAAATCACTGTATGCTTCAAGGAAGCGCAACCTGATTGCTATCATCGCAATCGCATTGACAACGATCCTGTTTACCAGCCTGTTCACAATTGTTATGTCAATCAATTCCAGCTTTGAGACATACCAGTTCCGTCAATGCGGCGGCTATAGTCATGGAACTTTTAAAGAAGTCAGCGAGGAACAGCAAGCCGCAATTTCTGCACATAAAAACGTAAAAGAAACTGGTGTCCGACAACTAATTGGTGTTTCGACAACCGGCGTGTTTGGCAAGGTTGCCGCTGAAATCAGTTATATGGATGCGAACTGCACAAAGTGGTCTTACGCCACTCCCACCACAGGGCGCATGCCCGAAAGCGGTAAAGAAATCATGATGGATACAACCGCGCTTGCACTGCTTGGCGTTACACCCGAACTCGGCGCAGAAGTTCCTCTGACTTATAATATTTCAGATAAGGAAACCGGAATCGGTCCCGAGATAACCGAAACTTTTACGTTGGTCGGGTACTGGGATTACGACAATCTGATGCCCGTTCATTATGTGAATATTTCAAAAGAATACGTTCAAGAAATTGAAGCATACGCTATTGCCTCAGGAATGGATATGGAATGTTTCCGCAGGGACTTAAACGTTATGCTGGCGTCGTCAGTTGATATCCGCGGTCAAATGGAAGAAGTGGACACAGATCTCGGCTACACATGGGAAACGCGAGACGAAGAAAACAGCGTCCGCATTGGTGTAAACTGGGGATATACCACTGCCCAACTCGGCGCGGCGTTTGACTTCGGAACACTTGTCGCAATCATTGCATTTATGACGCTCGTTATCTTTACGGGATATTTGATTATTTACAACATTTTTCAAATTTCAGTAACAGGAGATATCCGCTTTTACGGACTATTAAAGACCATCGGCGTCACGCCAAGACAGCTTCGGCGCATTATCCGCCAGCAGGCATTAATGCTCTGCATGATCGGTATTCCGGTTGGACTTCTGTTGGGCTTTGGCATTGGCGCGATATTGACACCCGCTATCGCAAAGTCAACAATCATTGGCGACCTCTCAACCGTAAGCGCCTCCCCTGTGATTTTCATCGGCTCGACAGCATTTGCTCTTGTGACCGTGCTGCTCTCCTGCTCCAAACCAGGACGCATTGCGGCAAAGGTTTCCCCTGTGGAGGCGACAAAATATACGGAAAACATACAAATTAAGAAAAAACGCCGCACCACCCGTGGCGCAAAAGTTCATCAAATGGCTTTCGGAAACCTGGGACGCAACAGGAGTAAGACTGTTCTTGTCGTGATATCACTGTCTCTGTCCATTGTGCTTTTGGATATGTTATACACATTTGTCGGCGGATTTGACATGGAAAAATATTTGGACCATAATCTGTGCTCCGATTTTATTGTCAGCACTACGGATTACTTCCATTACTCCCACGTAGAAGAATTTATTACCGAAAATACGATCGCGCAAATTGAGGCAAACACTACACAAAGCCTCGCAGGCTGCGGCTATATGATACCCGGCTATCTTCCACAGATGTATATGGATGAAGAAGCCTGGCTGTCTCAAGTAATGGGGATGGCATCAGAGAGCGACATGAGAGAAGCCATGAACAGAAGAGAAAAAAGAAACGGAAAAATTGCGCAAAGCTCACTGATTGAAGGACTGGATTCCTCTCTTATGGAAAAGCTGGAGATTGTAGAAGGTGACCTTGCTCCATTATTTGACCCAAACAGTCATTCGATTGCAATCTGCGTTGATACGGATGACTATGGAAATATTAAACACAGGGAAATGCTGCCAAACGTAGGCGATATTCTTACCACTACTTATGTAGATGACTATGAAATCATTGATACTCGCACAGGAGAGCCTTGTGATGATTCAACACCAACAGAGTATTTAGATTCTGCGATTACCAAATACCATGATGTAGACTACACGGTCTGTGCGCATGTGGTTCTCCCTTACTCCATGAGCTTCCGCTATTATACATCAGGCTATCGCGCAGTTCTTCCTGTTGATGCCTTGCGGCGTGACAGCGAGCGCGAGGTGGTTCCAATGCTTTATCTCTTTGACACCCCCGACGAAGTAGCGGAACAAGCGGCGGAGGATTATCTTGCTTCTATCACAGCAGATGCGCAGTCCACACTGATGTACGAGAGCAAGGCAACCGTGCGTGCCGAGTTTACACAGTTCCAAAATTTGTTTCTATTGCTTGGCGGAGTCCTCTGTGCGATTATCGGACTTGTGGGCGTTTTGAATTTCTTTAACGCGATTATGACGAGCATTCTTTCAAGACTGCGGGAATTTGCGGTATTGCAGGCGGTAGGAATGACAAACAGGCAGCTAAAGCAGATGCTGATTTATGAAGGACTGTTTTATGCACTGGGTTCTGTTGCAGTTTCCTTTGTGCTTGCACTGATCCTTAATCCCCTCGCGGGCAATTTAATGGAGGATATGTTTTGGTTTTATAATGCGCAGCGATTTTCATTTACTCCAATTTTGGCTGTTATTCCAATCTTTGCATTTCTCGGCTGGTTTGTCCCTACCATCCTGTACGGACAGACAACGAAACGCAGCGTAGTAGAAAGACTGCGGGAATCAGAGTAAAAGGGGAGGCACAAAAAAAGAAGTGTTTTATTTCATCATCGAATAAAACACTTCTTTTATGCCTTGCTGACAAAGCCTTCGTTCGTTATGCGTCCACCATAACCTCCGGGATTTCTGTTCTCACCCAGCACGCTGTGTATTCCGTTTTTATCGTATGAGTAAAGTAAGAATCCCGAGCATCGGTTTGCATCCAGTTTATCGTACACCGAAAGCTCCTCCTTTTCCTGTTTCCTGTAATGCGCAAACTGATATCTTGCGCTTTTGTTGGTTTTCAGAATTTGTTCCGTCTTTTTTTGCCGCTCTTCTTCATCCGTATCCCCCACTTTTGCATTCGCATGCTGGCTTTCCTCAAGGGTTACCATGTATTCCGCCATCTGATGTGAAAGCTGCTGTCTGGGATCTTTTGATGTTTGAATGTACGCGTCCCGCACACTCTTTTTTCCCGATAAATAGGCGCCGAGCGCTGCCTCAATGGTAAGTGTTCCGACCGGCTTTCCTTTGATTACCTTAGAAACTGCCATCGGATTCTCGATATGTGTAACACTCTCAACAGCCGTTAAGCCGCCTATACGGGAAAGCCTTTGCAGGGTCAATTCCCGATTCTTATTCATATGCTTCACCTCCATGTGAAATATTGCCAATAGTTGTCCGTAACGCTCCATTGTCAGCAAGTAAACTCCGTTTTACTTCTTATATTTTATATCGGCATCTTATTTGGAATTTTTTATGATATAAATGATTTTTATTTAAATTTTCTGACAGCTTGGCGACCATAAAAAAATTCATCGTTTAATCCTTTTTAGCTGTTTATTATTTTTTTAACCTGTGTTATAATGAAAAAAATAGGTGTCAAGTGATAACATCATTGACCGACACATAACATTATATTAAGAAAGAAAAGAGGTACTTATATGTTTACGGAAGAAAAATTAGAGCAACATTATTCTTCTATTCCCTCAGAAACCCTTCATCTGATCCGAGATGAGTATAGATGGGCGCTTAACGAGTGCGGTATGCACAATGACGAACAGTTAAAATATATTGAAAAAACACTCTCTCTGCGCGGAGAAAGCCTTTCTACGCATTTAAACCGCAAACTTTTATTTTTATGTCAGTGCGGTCAAAGCCGTATCGTAACGACAAGCGTTCCCGACGATAAGATAAAAATGTTTATTTTTGAGCAGTACAATGTACAGTGTCCGAAATGCCGCAGTGTAAATATGTATACATGGAAGTATATGGAATAAAAGCGATACTGTCATTTTCAATAGGATAAAAAAGTTTACATAACAATCAATCAACGCCACAGGCTTAACCTGTGGCGTTAATTTTGTAACTGCCTTATTTCTTCGTAATCTATGCTTCTTCCGACTACCTCTGAGCATAAATCTCCTTAGAATTAATCTTAAATTTCTTGGTGACGCTGCCCGAATAATTTCCAATTCCAATAATTTTAATCGTGCCGCTGCCCTTTAATATGTTTTTACTGTATTCAAGTGTATAATCCTCTCCTTCAACCAGCTTTTGCCAAATAATATCTCCATCTTCATCCTTACCATCATTATAAAAAATTTCAGTAATCTGCGGTTCTATTGGCATTCCAGTGTAAGTGCGTTCATCCTCATACTTGATTTGAATTGATTTGCCGGAAAGCGCTTTACGATTTACCGTCACTGATATTTTTATTTCTTCACCGCTGGCGCCATAGTCTCCTTTACCGGTAATCACTGCTGTCAGTCTTCCGCTTTTTTCCAGTTCGCTTCTCGTATTTTCAAGGTAACTGACATCAAAGTCCACGCCCTCTTTTAACTTTGTTTTCGCATCTTTTACTGTGATCGCAGGTTCAATTTTACGTCCGGGATCTTTCAAGTCCCCTTCTTTCCAATATCCGGGTTCATCGTCTTCCGGTGGAACCCAGGACTTAGAATAATCAAATCCCACCTTGACTAACGCCGCCGTTACACTCACTTTACCTTCTCGATAAAGCCGGGCAATAGAAGCCTTTTCAATATCAAAGGAAACTTTTATACTGCCTGTATAGTTACCGATGCCTTTGAGTGTCATAACGCCCATTCCTAAGGTTTTATTATCGGAATAAGTCACTGTATAGCTTCCGCCTTTACCTTCAGTAAGTACTTCTCCGGTTGTCTTTGACTGCAATACAATCTTATCTGACGGCGTTGCTCCGCTCTTCCGGTAAGGCACGCTTTCTATCAGCTTCCATGATGTGTCTGCTTGTTTTTGTCCGCCGGTTATTCGGATGTAATTTTCGATATCTTCCGCACTTAAATCTCGGGCGCCAATTGAAAATGTCTTCTTAAAGCTTCCGCTGTAGCCTGAGGATGGTTTCGCCGTAAACACCATCGTTGCCTTTCCTTTTTTTATATTATTCTGGTAACTGATTGTATAATCCTCTCCGTAAATCAGACTTGTGCCGTTCTTCGTAAGCAGAACATCGTTTTGCGTCAATGCCTCTCCGGTATATGTCATATCCTTTACGGCAACCGCTCCAAATTCCTTTTCCTTAAAAGTAGTTCCATTGATTTTGAAGGTAATGCTCTTAGAACCAAAATAGTTATTCTTTCCTTTTACTGTCACTGTCGCAGTGCCAATGGCATTGTTATTACTGCACAATACTTCATAATCTGTATCTTTGGTAAGCAGAGCTCCACCCATACTTACCTGGAGATTCTGCGGCTCTATACCTGCTTTCAGCTCCTCTTTGGTAACGTTTGATACAGTACTGTCACATGTGATCTTTGCATTTTTCATCAATTGCGATTTTGAGGCAACATACAATTCCTTCTCAATAATGCCGGTATAGTTGTCTTTTCCCTCAATTCTGAGTTTGTATGTACCGGCGGTAAGCGGAAGCTGCCCTTTATCGTTAAGCACTACATCCGTATTATCTGATGCCTTTTTCACATTAAGCGTATAATCCGTTCCAAACTTAAGCTTCGATGTTTTCGTTTTAAACTGCGTCACGATTGCTGCATACTTACCGCTCTTTTCCTCAAAGCCTTCCGTATACTTTAAGGCAATACCAGAAGCTT
>JAIEDW010000119.1 GCA_029067805.1 Lachnospiraceae bacterium | reverse complement strand
ATAAAATAGATCTCTCCGAAAACAATAAGCCCCAATAGCAGCCTAGAGATAATCGGATACATCTCCTTAAAATAAATGTTTAGTCTTTTTAACATACTATCTTACCTGCCTCTTTGCAATCTTTTCTCCAGCGCTCACCAGGATCTCCACGCCCTGGTCCGAGTGCTTACGTATATCTTCGTCTACCGAGATCGTGCCCGGCAAAAACAACTGAATAATAGTGGAACCACCATAGCTGAAATATCCCTTTTCATCCATTCTGGCAAACTCAGTCAACTCATGATTGTTGATTTTTCCAATCTGCAGCGCACCCACCTCAATCTGTATCATGTCACCGAAATGTTCTGTCTGCATCAGCGTATATACCCTGTGATTCCTAGAAAATACTCTGTATTCCTTTGATATGGGGCGCACTGTGTGCAGAACCCCCGCTATTTCTCCCGTGCGCAGCACGCAACCATCATCACAGAAATAATATCTGTGACAGTCTTCCAAAGCCAATCGGTATACCAGGCACACCCCGCCCTCGTACTGCGACAGTTCCAAACGGTTATCAACTAGCTCCGGCAGCGTGTATACGCTGTCCTTTATTCTAAGAACAAGTCCCTTATCAATCCCGTACGCTGTCAGCCTGCCACAGCAGGGCGCAATCAGTTCTTGCGCTCTCGCATTGCAGTTCCAACGGCATTTCCGCGTAAAAAAATCGTCGAAACTCTTGAAGTCGTTTTTTTCACAGGCGGAGAGATCAACACCATATTCTCGGACAAAAGGTTCTATTCTCCCGACAGAGAAGGAGCTTCTCATCCATATGCCGTTGAGATTTGAGTAAACCTTACGGCAAAAGAAAACCTTCAGCAGAATTCTTCCCATGACTGTGTGATAGAGGAATTCCAGACTTTTTCCACCGTATTGTTTCTCCTCCCGATAAGCCTTTGCCGCTCTGTCATATATTTTCATGTCAGTCTCCACACATTTCCTCACACTAGAATCAGCACCGTCACTCCCACTGCCAACAGACCCAGCACCACATACCATATCCCACAGGGCTTTGCCACTTTCACATTGAGAATAAATAGAACCGCCGTCACGGCATAGGTCACTGCCCAAATTACTGACAGCGCCAGACCGCTCATGGATCCTCCCAGATATTTCAAAGCTACCCATAGAACCGGAATAATCAGCGCGGCGGAGGTCACGGGGAGTCCGTCATAATGGCTCCGCACTTCCTCTGCCGCCGAGGTGTTAAACCAAGCCAGCCGGATAATTCCGCAAAGTATATACCCCAGGAGGACGGGATATCGAAAAGGACCTATTCCGTCTGTCAGGTACAGTCCCAGAACCGCGGGCAGAGCCAGAAAGCCCATAACATCAGCCAGAGAATCAATCTGTACGCCAAATTCCTTGGCAAGCTCATCCCGTTTACATTGCCGGGCAATCACTCCGTCAAACAGATCGCAGATCCCCGCCAATATAAGGCATATCAAGGCTGCGGAAATCTGATCAGCTATGGAGAAGGCAATGCCTAAAAACGCAAACCCCACTCCTATGTATGTCAATATTACAGATTTATTGTACTTTCCTATAAACATTGTTCCTCTTCCCGCATACCACAGGTTTTTCCCGTGATACTGCACCGTCCTCACAGATTCCTGCGGATTTTCAGTTTGTAAAGCAACCAGTTAACTGCTATATGGGTGACTGCCCCCAGCAGGATATACAGAAAATACTGCCAGAGAGGCATGGGATACAGCATAGCAAACACGATCCCAACGCCAAACAGAGAATCTACTTGATCTACCACAAAGAAAACCACACCTTTGACGCCCCTTACGGTCTTACCGCAGGGAATATCCAGTCGCCGCTTGACAAAGCTGTTGGGCAGTTCGAACAGCATATATGCCAGTCCCATTACCCCGCCTGCCAACAAATTGAACAACGGTGTGTTTTCAAAGGTATGGTAGATATAGCACATGTCCGGTATTCCTAGGCATACCCATCCCCACAGCAGCTGCATCAGCGCTCCCGCCAGAATCATGCCGAAAAACCCCGCCCAAGTCTTATTGTCGCCGAACAGGCGTCTGCTGTCCCGGAGCGTTAGACCACCGTCTATGGGGGCTTTGAGCTGTGAGTAAATCGGGGTTTTCACAAACACCATATTGAGTATTCCCGCGAAAATCACAGGAGTCATTGTTACATACATTTTCAAAAGTGTCATAGCATTTTCAGAATGTTAGATACCAGAATAGCGCCCTCTGCTCCGAAGAAAGCAAAGCCCATCATCATAACAGCAGCGGCCGACACATCCTTGGCAAACCTCACATCCCTGTTATCCTCCGTACAAAAACTGTCGCATAGCCGCTCAACTGCCGTGTTGACGTATTCCGCCGAGAATGCGCCGCAGCTGAGCGCCAGTAGGAGTATGTAGTCGTAAAGGCCCGACGAGGTCAAAATATTCAACGCCAAAAATACCAACGCTATACCTGTGTAAATCTTAAAATTGCGCTCCGCGCGAAATCCGCTGGCAAATCCCCGAAACGCGCATGCCACACTCTGCAAAAAATTTTTGTTTTTCATGATTGTATACCCCAGTCAGCCCTGTAAAAATCCAATGCAGATATTGTAACACAAAAAGACATCGTTATCAAGATATTGCAAATATCGGTTTAGGGCGCTTTTGGGGCGGAATTCACTTATAATCCGCAGATTGTAAAGACATTTTCATTTTGAAAACAATCATGCACCCACTGCGCCAACTCTGAAATAATGGCTTCTTTTGTACCGCCGCACTCGCGCGCAAGAACCTGCAAAGCCTGCCAATTTTCTTTGGTTACCTCAGTGACTCCATAATAATCAAAATGTGGGATTGCCTTGTGAAAAAGGTCATACAGCTTATGATCATCAAAAATATCTGCATGTAAACAAATGGAGTCATCACGCCAAAATATATTATCGAATGCGCCTCTTTGAAATTCAAAACAGCATGTGGTATGTTTTTGTTTTCGTTCTGCTTCTGTGATAAAAAAGTGCATAAATCAATTCCTTGTTAATTTTTAAACAATCTGTTCCTGTAGCAAAAATATTATAGCAAAGTTTTGATGTCTTGCCAATTATGCTTAAAAGGAATGGATATAGAAAGAAAATAAGTATTAGACACCGTGCAGTGACAAAGGTATAATGAGATTTGAAAAAATAGGGAGCCATATACAAAACAAAAATTTACTTTTGTTTGTAGTAAAGGGGAAAATGTGGTATAATATAACCATCAAAAGGAAGGCAAATTACGAATGCAGAAAATAGATATTACGATAGATTCTCTTACAGAATGTCTGATTAGACGGAATACGGGTGAACAAGTAGATACAGAATATGAATTAGTGGACTATCCTATTACATCTCAAATGGCAGCGCAGTACAAAAAGGATGGATGGAAATTCGACTGGAGCATACCGCAGAAAGATGGATGTGAAGTATATGAGCTGTTTGTTGCAGGAGATGACAGACCGCAGGGCAGAGTGGCATTTAAACACCTTTGTTCCGATTATTTTACATATCTTGAATTGGTTGAAGCAGCGCCGGAAAATATAGGGCATGGTGGGGAGTATGAAGGTGTAGGCGGTCACCTGTTTGCGATTGCATGTAAGCACAGTTTTGAGGCAGGGAATGACGGATATGTGCAGTTCGAACCAAAGACAAAGCTGATTAAGCACTATCAGGAAAAATTGGGAGCAAAGATTATATCAGGTTCCTCAATGTATATAGATACGGAAGCGGCTAAGATACTGTTGGATAAATATTTTTGAGAGTAGGTGAGGACATGGCAGTTATGGCAGTAGAAAAAGATGATAAGATTATGACGTTTGGAAGTGAGTTTCCTGACGGAAGATTATGTGCAGAGCCGAGCGGCAAGCTGTATCGGCTGAGAGAAGCAGTAGAAATGTCTAAGAAACTCGGTCGTCCGCTTACGGACAGAGAGTATGAGGAATTTAGGATAAAAAAATAATGTGACAGATAAGGGACCATTGCCATAGCGGTGGTCTTTTATTTTGTCTGCCACGGCACCAATCTCCGCAATAAAACTAATAAAAATGCAAATATTCGTTCTTTTTTAGAAATATTTTATAATAAAATAAATAAGTTCAAAAGATACGCGTACAGGGAAGCAATGCATAGATAGAAAGAATGCATACAGAAAGAAAATAAGTATTAGACACCATGCAGTGACAAGGGTATAATAAGAGTGAAATAGCATTTACAGCTTGTACGAACAATTGATATTTATAGACATTGAGGAAGGAGAACAGATATGATTTACAGAAAATTTCAAAACATTCAATTATCCGGATTGGGACTTGGCATGATGCGTCTGCCTGTGCTAGACGGCAATGATGCAACAGTGAATGAAACCGCGGCTGCGGAACTGATTGACTATGCTTACAAGAATGGAATCAATTACTTTGATACAGCATGGGGTTACCATAACGGCAATTCAGAGCTGGTTGCGGGAAAATATCTTTCCCAATATCCCAGAGAGAGTTATTACCTTGCAACTAAATTTCCGGGCTATGACCTTTCCAACATGGACAAGGTGGAGGAGATATTTGAGAAACAGCTTGAAAAATGCCAGACGCCGTATTTTGATTTTTATTTGTTCCACAATGTTTACGAAGGAAACATTGACGCATACCTTGATCCGAAATACGGGATTCTAGAATATTTGTTAAAGCAAAAGGAGAACGGGCGTATTCGTCATCTCGGTTTTTCGGCTCATGGAAGTGTAGAAGTAATCCAGCGCTTTTTGGATGCCTACGGACAGCATATGGAATTTTGTCAGCTTCAGCTTAATTATATGGACTGGCATTTTCAGAATGCACAAGAGAAAGTGGGGATTTTGCAAAAAGCCAATATCCCGATTTGGGTTATGGAACCGCTGCGAGGTGGAAAGCTGGCGAAAGCGTCCGGAGAATTGGCGGATGCGATGCAGTCCATGCGTCCTGATGAAACCGTTCCTGGTTGGGCATTTCGGTTCTTACAGAGCATTCCCGGCGTGACGATGGTGTTGTCTGGCATGTCTGACATGGAGCAGTTGAAAGCCAATATTGCCACATATGAAACGGATACGCCGTTAAACGAGAAGGAATTTGACACTTTGGTAACATGTGCGGATGTGGAAACCAAAAAAGGGGGACTTCCTTGCACAGCCTGTCATTACTGCACCAGCCATTGTCCGAAGGAACTGCCTATCCCCGAATTGATCGCTCTTTACAATGAACATAAAATTACGGGCGGCGGTTTTATCGCGCCGATGGCAGTAGGCAGTATGCCTCAGGAAAAGCGCCCCGCTAGCTGCGTTGGATGCAAAAGCTGCGAACAGGTATGCCCGCAGCAGATCAAGATATCTGAGATGATGGCGAATTTTACGTTCATGATTGGAATGTGATTGAAACTTTTCCAAGTTTCTTTGATTAGAATAAAAGATGTGGTATGCTATAGTACAACAGTAAATTACAGAAGAGAGGCTGTACAATGGCAGTAAGAGAAAAAGACGTTAAGTTATTTCCCGTCCTAAAATATCCGGGCGGAAAAGAAAAGGAATTAAAGTATATATTGCCCAATTTACCCGGCGCATGTAACCGATATTATGAGCCTTTTGTCGGCGGCGGCGCCGTGTATTTTTCTTTGGAAAGCGATGCGTATTATATCAATGATAAGTCAACCGAACTAATCAATCTGTATAACATGATAAAAACGCAGAATGCGGAATTTTTTCAAAAATTGAATGCAATAGACCATAATTGGACGCTCATGGAGCAGATTATTGACAACCACACCGAGGAGCTTGTCAGAATATATTTAGATTATAAACAGAATCAAATGAATATAACACAGTTAAAGGATACGATTTCGGAGTTTGTTTTTCGAAATGCGGAGGAATTTAACGGTCTATTGAAGCGAAGTTTTAATGTTGCGATTGAAAATTTTGTTGTCGAACTCAATAAAAGCTTTGAAAATAAAATTATCAGAATGAAGAAGTTAGAGGAGCAAAAAGGAGATTTGAAGGTAGAGGATATTGTACACAATTTGGAATGTGCCTTCAAAAACGCGTTTTATATGCATTTTCGGTATCTGTACAATCATGTTGCCGAATTGGAAATCAGCGTTCCTTTTGCAACGGCAGTTTACTTTTTTGTGCGGGAGTTTTGCTATGCATCGATGTTTCGCTATAATAGGCAAGGAAAATTTAATGTTCCCTACGGCGGGATATCGTACAATAAAAAATCCATCATGAAAAAAATACAGTATTTTACCGATGAACAGTTGATAAGACAGCTAAAAAATACGACAGTTGAAAACATGGACTTTGAAGCCTTTTTTCAAAAACATACACCGAAAGAAAACGATTTTATTTTTCTGGATCCGCCTTATGACACGGAATTCAGTACTTATGCTCAAAATGAATTCGGGAAAAAGGATCAGATAAGACTCGCCGATTTTTTGATCAAACAATGCAAGGCAAATTTTATGCTCATTATAAAAAACACCGATTTTATCAGAGGGCTTTATCCGGCAAATCATGAAACTGCAAACGGAAAACAACTGTATGTCGGAAAATTTGACAAAAAATATGTTGTGAGTTTTCAGGACAGAAATGATAAGGATGCGGAGCATCTCTTAATTACAAATTATCAAATATGATTTGAAAACTGTAAAGAATAAAAAACAGGAATATGCTCGAAAGGGCAGATAGGAGGCAAGAGCGATGAGTTGCTATTCAGAAGATGAAATTGCACAGGTTGCGTTGGAAGTTATTCGTCGTAATCCGGGAATTAGAACGTCTGAATTGATTAAGGAAACAAGAAAAATCATGAAACCAGATGGAGAAGATCTGGAAATTTTGGATGGAAGAAATGACGACAAATTTTCGCAGAAAGTAAGAAATCTGAAAAGTCATAACACGATTGCCGATAAAGTTTACACGGTAGGTGAAAAAAATCGTCAATGGTTTTTGCGGGAAAAGTAACACGATGTTTAAAAGGAGGACTATGACAAAAAAAGCATTTAAGTATGCCATGCAGCGCGGATTGGGAAGCTGTGTTTTGGAGCTGCAGCACACGCGGGACATAGAAAAATATCAATCCATCGTTTTATGGGGATGTTCCCGTGATATGGCATATGATACGCAGTGCGAGGGCTGTAGGAGTTTTTATCTGTATGAGCTGATCACGCAATTTCCGGACAAGACGCCGTTTCTCGACGTGATTGAAAAACGCTTGTTTCAAAGTATGCATTCGACGGGCTGGGAGTTTGCGCAGGACAGTGAGCTTCTGGCTTATTTTGCGTTAGACGGAAATGAGCGGGCTCGGAAAATTATGAAGAACTGCTATGATACACTCTTTCAGGTTTTGTTAAAAAAGCGTAGGAGGCGAAAATACGGATTGCTTCCGGAACGCGATAATTTTGAATGGTTATGTGATGATTTCATCAATGTATGTTCAAATGACAGAACGTTGCTCATAAAACTATATAAAAAAATCGTAAAAGATTCGGGGACTTTAATCAAAGAAAATGAGCTATATGATTTTTTTGATTTTGAGCAGTTCCAATCGAAATGTGAAGAACGATTGGGGAAGAAGACTGTATACAGGTTATTGTACCGTTCAAGTGCCGATGAGGCTACAAAAGCATATGCGCGCTCTATGGAGGATGATTTCAATGAGAGGAAAGCGAAACAGGCAGAATGGAAAAGCATATATCCGGAAAGTGCAGATGAAGTCTATGAGCTACTGAAAAACGGAGGAAAAGTAGGGCAGATAGGACAGGCGCTTCCCTTGATGTATGGGTATAACTTGATGAGACAGAATAAGCAGAAGGAAGTTGTGAAACTTGCGGCGTATTATAAGAATGAAAAGGAGAATGATGTTCGGTACAATTTGCTGAAACTGCTGGCAAATAAAAGATGCGCATGGGCATTGGATGTTGCGCGGTTGATTGCGGATTCTAAATCAGAGAACGACGACTTTGCATCATGGGCATTTAATGTATTAAGTGACATAAGGAGTGCAAAGGTGCGGGAATATGCGTTGGAACTTTTACAAAATGGAATGCATAGAACCGAGGCATTGGCAATGCTTGCAGTAAATTATGAGCAGACGGATAAGGATTTTTTGATAAATGCAGTAAAACATCTTCCGGTTACATATGAGGATGGTGAATGGCATTGGGTATTCCGTGCTGTCATGGACATTTTTTCCGGTCCGCCAAAACAGAAACCGAAAGAATTGTTACGCTATATGTATGAAAATACGCTTTGTTCCTCTTGCAGAGTAGATATCGTTAAGGAAATGGGGCGCAGGCGGATGCTGACAGAGGAACTGCTTGCGGAACTGCAATATGACTGCAATAAGAATATCAGAGCATACGCAAAGAAAAAACAATCGCGCAAAGCGTCATCTCCACTATGAGGATTTACAGTAGAAATGACCCTTAAACTCATGGAAAAGACTTTCTTCTTTTTTGCTCATAAATACAGTTAATTCGTCTTTTCGGAAAGATAACTGAAACTGTACGCAGCCGACGTAGGCGTCAATAATATGTGCCTTTATGAATAAAGTACCGTCCAAAAGCCATGCGCCGCTTGCGGCGTATTTTTGGTCATAGATGGGGAAAACGCCCGTCTGCATTGTTCCTATGCCAAATTGAATTTCGTAAGAAGTCTGTTTATGCGTAAAAGCCAGTGTTCCGACATTTTCCTGAATTTGAATTCGGAAGCTCTGAAAAACGGAGCCTTCCGTTTGCACATGGAATGTCTTGTTATTAATTTCACAAAGTATTTCCGGCGCGGGAGCGCTTTCTAATGGCTTTACGGCAAGAGCAACGCATGTATCATGAAGGCGCTGCGCAGCCTCTTGGTCATGGGAAAGTGCGTCTTTTTGTATATAGGGAAGAATTTCGTCATACAGTGCATCGTAAATCTGCTGGTTACCGCCTTGCATGTTCTGCGTATCCGCGGTGGTTACGCAGATAAGCTCATAATCGGGCAGGAAAATAATGAGTTGCCCGCCCATTCCGTAACACATAAATCCATTTCTTTCATTGCGCCAAAACTGCAGTCCATATCCCTGTGCCTCGCCGGGGATAGGGGCTGTCATACAGGTTGCCGTTATGGGTGATACTGCCATATCGATATAAGAGGGAGAGATAAGCTGTTTTCCAAGCACGAGCCCTCTGTGCGCGATAAAATATCCGAACTTCATCATATCTAAAGGGAGCGCGACCAAACCGCTTCCGCCCATTGATACCCCGAAAGGATCTTTAATCATATAGGAGTTTTCCGAGAATCCGAGAACATCCAATTTCTTTTTGATATAGTCAAGCATATTGCATCCGGTCAGTTTTTCCACCAAAGCGCAGAGCGTGTGCGCTGAAGAAGTATCATAGTGGAACAGCGTTCCGGAAGGATGCGTCGGCGGTATCGTAAAAAAGCTTTTTACCCAGTCGGACGACATATTAACCTTATATGTGGTTGAGGCGTGGCATGTGCGCATCATCAGCATATCCCTGATTGTCATTTGGGCAATCCAAGGATGTACTTCGTCAGGCAGTTTTTCCGGAAAGTATTGAATGATTGGATCGTCCAAAGCAATTTTTCCCTCGTCAAGCAGCAGACCGATTGCGATAGAGGTGAAGTTTTTGCTGATGGAAAACATTCTGTGCAGACTGTCCGCGCTGCAAGGGGCATAATATCCCTCAAAAATCAGTTTGTCATGGTGCATGAGAAGAAGGCTGTGCATGGGAATTTGGCGTTTTTGCAGCTTTTCTATCAATCGAATGATGCAGTCACTGGGGATGCCGGTTTCTTCCGGAGTCGCTTTTTCAAATGTGAGCATATTGTTTTCTACCTTTCTGTAACTTATTTTCTTTACCCAAATAAGTTAATATCATACTTTTGTATATTTGAGTCGTGGGTAATTAAGGTAAGTTTTTCTTCTAATATGTAAATTATAAATATTCCTTGAAACATTTCGGTGTTTCATCGAAGTCATCTGACATAACCATTTTTCGCTTTAGTATTCCCGGTTTCCTTATATATTTGTCGTTATCCTCATCTACAGCCTTGCGCTCCGTAGGCATAACAGAGGTAGAATTGGAAGACAGAAACTCTGCAAACTGAATCACTTGTGACAATTTTTCATCCGAAAGATGTTCAATTACATTTAGTGCCCGTTGTTGAAGTGTCATTTTATGCACATCCTTTCTTAGAAATATACCAAGTTGGTAAGTCAGCTTCTTAATTAAATCTTACCATGAATTGTTTTTTTAAGCAATGAAAAGCGATTTGGTTTCATATAAAAGCAAATGACGTTTTGGGTTGTTTATAGTATAATGTGAATGGATATTATACTACGCCCAAATAGGCATAAATATACCAAAAGACGAAAGACCATAGGAGGCAGACAAAATGGATATATTGGGATACTGGCAGGCTGTTTTAAAGCAAGATGCTGATTCAATGAGAGAATTTTTTCATTATAATGCCATTATTAATTGGCACAATACAAATGAATGTTTCAATGTAGAAGAGTTTTTGCAGGCGAACTGTGAGTATCCCGGTCAATGGGACGGGACAATCGAACG
>JAIEDW010000118.1 GCA_029067805.1 Lachnospiraceae bacterium | reverse complement strand
TATTTGTTTTCACTTTGGCAAAATCCAACATATTCAGTATCGCACTTTATCGTGTCAAAATCAATCATTTTTACACAACAATTCTATTTTTTGAAATATTTTTTTATTCCTCTTTATGACAGCATTGCCAAAAGATTGGTATCTGTGGTAAACTAGTTAGCGTATATTGCGAAAGGAGTAGGATTATGGAAAATGTAACAAAAGATATTGTAAATGTTGGCGTGAATGACAGGGATATCACACTGTTTGAAGGACAGTACGAGGTGGAAAATGGTATGGCATACAACTCGTATGTGATTTTAGACGAAAAAATTGCCGTGATGGACACGGTTGATAAGAGGGAAACACAGGAGTGGCTTTCCAATCTTGACGAAGCGCTTGATGGAAGAAAAGTTGATTATCTTGTGATACAGCATATGGAGCCTGATCATGGCGGAAGTATTCTGGAACTGATTGAGAAGTTTCCTGAGATGAAGCTTGTGGGAAATGCCAAGACCTTTACAATGTTAAAACAGTTTTATGAAATAGACATAGAAGGAAAGACAGTAGAGGTAAAAGAAGGGGATACGTTATCGCTCGGTGCGCATACGCTCAATTTTGTTATGGCGCCGATGGTTCACTGGCCGGAGGTTATGGTTACTTATGAGAGCAGTGAAAAGGTGCTTTTCAGTGCGGATGGTTTCGGAAAGTTCGGTACGCGTGACGCTGATGAGGCGTGGACGTGTGAGGCGAGAAGATATTACATCAACATTTGCGGAAAGTACGGGGCACAAGTGCAGGCGTTGCTGAAAAAAGCAGCGGGCTTGGATATCGAAAAAATATGTCCCCTACATGGACCGGTTCTCACGGAAGATTTAGGATATTATATAGATAAGTACAATGTCTGGAGCAGCTATGCGCCCGAGGACGAGGGTGTGTTGATTGCGTGTGCGTCCGTTCACGGAAACACCATGCATGCAGCCTTGAAGTTAAAAGAAATCCTTGAGGCAAAGGGGGCAAAGAAAGTTGTGCTGACTGACCTTTGTGCGGACGATATTCATGAGGCTGTGGAGGACGCCTTCCGCTATAGTCATCTGGTGCTTGCGTCCATTACATATGACGCGGAGCTTCTTCCTGTTATGGAAAGCTTTATCAAGAAGTTGAAGATGAAAAATTATCAGAAACGTACCGTCGGACTCATGGAGAACGGTTCGTGGGCGCCTACGGCGAACAAAACTATGAGGGCGATGCTTGAGGGAATGAAAGAACTGAAAGTAGCAGAGCATTCAGTAACCATTAAGTCTGCGTTGAAAGACAGCGATATAGGGCAGCTTGAGGCTTTAGCAGAGGAGTTGCTGGCATAATAAGAGAGCGAAAAGCATTTGGAGAATTAAAATTCAAATGCTTTTTTGTTTGCGAAAAATTAAAATATAAAAGTATTGACAAATACCATACAGGGGTATATTATACTTGTGACAGATACAGTAAATCATGGGAGGAAATAGACATGGAAAATATCAGTGTTGATGAAGAAACTCTGAACTTAGAGGAATACTGTGAGGGATGTTCTCATAAAAAAAAGGAGCGCAATCCCAAAGAACTTCGGGATTTGGTAAACCGTTTAAGCCGTATCGAAGGCCAGGTGCGCGGTATCAAGAAAATGGTAGAAAAAGAGGCGTACTGTACCGATATCCTTGTACAGGTGGCAGCAGTAAATGCGGCATTAAACAGTTTTAACAGGGTTCTGCTTGCGGACCACATCAAAACGTGTGTGACACAGGATATCAGAGATGGCAAGATGGAAACGGTAGATGAACTTGTGGAAACTATGAAAAAATTAATGAAATAAGGGTATATGGGGTATAATAGAAAGTATAGGTAATTGTGTGTAGAAATGAGGTGACGAAAATGGAGCAGTATACAGTGACGGGAATGAGCTGTGCCGCATGCAGCAGCAGAGTGGAAAAAGCGGTATCCAAAGTGGCGGGAGTCAGTTCCTGTTCGGTCAGTCTGCTTACAAATACAATGGGTGTAGAGGGTACGGCAAAGCCCGATGACATTATAAAAGCAGTTGTTGCGGCAGGATATGGGGCGTCGGTAAAAAGCAGCGCCGCACAAAAAAATGCCACAAGTGCAGAACAGGAGAAGATGTTAGCTGATAAAGAAACACCTGTTTTAAAACAAAGATTACTCTACTCGCTCGTGTTTTTAATTGTGCTCATGTACATTTCCATGGGACATATGATGTGGAATTTTCCGGTACCGTCCGTATTGGAGAATAATCATATCGCAATGGGGTTGATACAGCTTCTGTTGACTGTGGCAGTCATGGTAATAAACCAGAAATTTTTTATCAGCGGTTTTAAGAGTCTGTTCCACAGAGCGCCCAACATGGATACTCTTGTGGCACTTGGGTCCACAGCGGCGTTTGTCTATAGCACATATGCGCTTTTTGCGATGACTGACGCACAGCTTGCGGGTGATATGCAGGCAGTCATGGATTACATGCATGAGTTTTATTTCGAGTCGGCAGCGATGATTTTAACGCTGATAACAGTCGGAAAAATGCTGGAGGCACGCTCCAAAGGAAAAACGACCGATGCGCTCAAAGGACTGATGCGGATTGCGCCCAAAACAGCTACGGTTATCAGAGATGGCAGCGAGCGTGAAGTCGGCATCGAGGAAGTGGTAAAGGGCGACGTGTTTGTGGTAAGACCGGGAGAAAATATCCCCGTTGACGGAATTGTGCTTGAGGGAACGAGTGCAGTGGACGAGGCGGCGCTGACAGGCGAGAGCATTCCCGTTGATAAGGCAGCAGGCGACAGAGTATCCGCCGCAACCATTAACCGCTCTGGCTTTATCAAATGTGAGGCTGTGCGCGTGGGTGAAGATACGACGCTTTCGCAGATTATCAAAATGGTGAGCGACGCGGCGGCAACAAAAGCGCCGATCGCAAAAGTTGC
>JAIEDW010000117.1 GCA_029067805.1 Lachnospiraceae bacterium | reverse complement strand
GAATTAAAGATTTATCAGTGCGGTCTGCCGAAAGAGATGGCGATTGAGCTGTTTAAGCCTTTCGTTATGAAAGAGCTTGTATCAAGACAGATTTCACAGAATATAAAGCATGCGAAAAAACTTGTGGAAAAACTGGATCAGGCAGTGTGGGATGTGCTTGAGGACGTGATTAAGGAGCACCCGGTTATGTTAAACCGTGCACCGACACTTCACAGGCTTGGTATTCAGGCATTTGAGCCGATTCTTGTCGAGGGTAAGGCAATCAAGCTTCATCCGCTCGTATGTACAGCATTCAATGCCGACTTTGATGGAGATCAGATGGCGGTACATCTTCCGCTTTCTGTGGAAGCGCAGGCAGAGTGCAGATTCCTGCTGCTCTCACCGAACAATTTGCTGAAGCCGTCGGATGGTGGTCCGGTTGCCGTTCCGTCACAGGATATGGTGCTTGGTATCTATTATCTGACACAGGAGCGTCCCGGCGCAGTGGGCGAGGGCAAATACTTCAAGAATGTCAATGAGGCGATTCTCGCCTATGAGAATGGCGCATGTACATTGCATTCAAGAATCAAGGTGCGTGTTTCAAAGACGATGGAGAACGGTGAAACGGTTACGGCGATTGTAGAGTCGACGCTTGGACGTTTTATCTTTAATGAGATTCTTCCGCAGGATCTTGAGTTTGTGGAGAGAAACACACCCGAGGATGAATTGCTGCTCGAGGTGGATTTCCATGTAGGAAAGAAACAGTTAAAACAGATTTTGGAAAAGGTTATCAATATTCACGGTGCGACAAAGACGGCAGAGGTGCTTGACAGCATCAAAGCAATGGGATACAAGTATTCGACAAGAGCGGCAATGACCGTTTCCATTTCGGATATGACGGTACCCGCCGAGAAAGCAAAGATGCTTGAGGACGCACAGAAGACAGTTGACCGGATCACGATGAACTTCCGCCGCGGTCTGATGACGGACGAGGAGCGTTATAAGGCAGTCGTTGAAACATGGAAGGAAACAGACGATCAGCTTACAGATAAGCTGATACAGGGTCTTGACAAGTATAACAATATCTTTATGATGGCGGACTCCGGTGCCCGTGGTTCAAACCAGCAGATTAAGCAGCTTGCGGGCATGCGTGGATTGATGGCGGATACAACGGGACGTACGATTGAGCTTCCAATCAAGTCAAACTTCCGTGAAGGTCTTGACGTATTGGAGTATTTCATGTCAGCGCATGGTGCAAGAAAGGGTATGTCAGATACCGCGCTTCGTACAGCCGACTCCGGATATCTGACACGTCGAATGGTAGACGTTTGTCAGGAGTTGATCATTCGTGAGATTGACTGCTGTGAGGGAAAAGATTATATTCCCGGCATGGAAGTTGCCGCGTTTATGGACGGCAAGGAAACCATCGAAGGCTTAAAGGATAGAATTACAGGAAGATATTCTTGTGAGGATATTAAGGACAGAGACGGAAATGTGATCGTGAAAAAGAATCACATGATCACACCGAGCCGTGCGTCTAAGATCATGAGCAAGGGCGTAAATGAGAAAGGTGAGCCGATTGAGAAAGTAAAGATCAGAAACATTCTTTGCTGTAAGTCACGCATCGGTATCTGCTCGAAGTGCTACGGCGCGAACATGGCGACAGGCGAGCCTGTTCAGATTGGTGAGGCAGTCGGTATTATTGCGGCACAGTCCATCGGTGAGCCGGGTACACAGCTTACGATGAGAACGTTCCACAGCGGCGGTGTTGCCGGTGATGATATCACACAGGGTCTTCCCCGTGTAGAGGAGCTTTTTGAGGCAAGAAAGCCGAAAGGACTTGCGATTATCGCAGAAATCGGTGGTACTGCTACCATTAAAGATACAAAGAAGAAACGTGAGATCATCGTTTCCGATGGTATCAATGATAAGACATACTTGATTCCTTATGGTTCGCGCATCAAGGTTTCTGACGGCGAAGAGATTGAGGCGGGTGACGAACTTACAGAAGGTAGTGTAAATCCGCACGATCTGCTTGAAATCAAGAAAATCGGAGCGGTTCAGAACTATCTGTTGCGCGAGGTACAGCGTGTATACCGTTTACAGGGTGTTGATATCGCGGATAAGCATATCGAGGTCATCGTGCGTCAGATGTTAAAGAAGAAGCGGATTGAGACAAGTGGTGATACAGAGTTCCTTCCGGGAACGCTTGTTGATGCGCTTGAGCTTGAGGAAATCAATGAAAATCTTGTTGCCGAAGGCAAGCAGCCCGCTGAGGCGAAGGATATTATCCTAGGTATTACAAAGGCAGCGCTTGCTACAAGTTCATTCCTTTCAGCAGCATCATTCCAGGAAACGACGAAGGTTCTTACGGAAGCGGCAATTAAGGGCAAGATCGATCCGCTGATCGGTTTGAAAGAGAATGTTATTATCGGTAAGCTGATTCCTGCCGGTACCGGTTTAAGACGTTACAGAAATGTAAAGCTCAATACCGATGTGGAGGAAGAAGATACGATCAATTTCGGCGGCGATGATGATTATGACTATAAAAATGATTTCATGATAACGCCTCCGGAAAATGCGATGTTGGAGCATTCGCTTCATTAAAAATGGAAATAAATGGATCAGATAAAAAGGGTTTCGCCAAAAAGCGAGCCCTTTTTTATCCGAAGTGGCGCTAATCCGTAAAAAAACCTTAAAAAAATCAAAAAAATAATTGACAATATTCAGCATCAAAAGTATAATAATCTAGCATGCGTGTAAAAACATGGCATTAAATCAATATAACAGGAGGTGAAAAGGAATGCCAACATTTAACCAATTAGTAAGAAAAGGACGTCAGGAAACAGTTAAGAAGTCTACTGCACCGGCTCTCCAGAGAGGATACAATTCGTTGAAGAAGAAATCTACGAATACATCTGCTCCTCAGAAGAGAGGCGTTTGTACAGCAGTTAAGACGGCAACACCTAAGAAGCCCAATTCGGCGCTTAGAAAAATTGCCAGAGTTCGTCTTTCAAACGGAATGGAAGTAACAAGCTACATCCCGGGCGAAGGTCACAATTTACAGGAGCATAGTGTTGTTCTTATCAGAGGCGGACGTGTTAAGGACTTACCTGGTACAAGATACCATATCATCAGAGGTACGCTTGATACTGCAGGAGTTGCTAACAGAAAGCAAGCTCGCTCTAAGTATGGAGCTAAGAGACCGAAAGCAGGCAAATAAAAATTTGCCATGTACCACAAAAAACTAATTAGTGTTGGGGTTCTGATTTAACCTTTTCAGAATAAAGTAAGATTAAAATAGAAACCGCGCGAACACAAAGTTTTATTCATGTGAGTACCGATGATTTAATCAAATAGCGAAGACGGTCTTTAGGGATTTCGCTATTCATAATTAAGGAGGGAAGAACCGTGCCACGTAAAGGACATATTCAAAAAAGAGATGTATTGGCAGATCCTATTTACGGAAACAAGATTGTTACAAAGCTGATCAACAACATCATGTTGGATGGTAAGAAGGGTGTAGCACAGAAAATCGTATATGGGGCATTTGCCAGAGTAGAAGAAAAAGCGCAGAAACCTGCATTGGACGTATTTGAGGAGGCTATGAACAACATCATGCCGTTACTTGAGTGTAAGGCAAGACGTATCGGTGGCGCTACGTATCAGGTACCCCTTGAGGTAAAGCCTGATCGCCGTCAGACATTAGGCCTTCGTTGGCTGGTGCTGTTCGCACGTAAGAGAGGCGAGAAGACAATGGAAGAA
>JAIEDW010000116.1 GCA_029067805.1 Lachnospiraceae bacterium | reverse complement strand
TCCTCTGGGACTGGCGGAGTTTACCTTATCCAGAAAGGATCCTGCTTATGTGGGACTTGCAAAGGATATCCAGATTGCACAGAAAGCAGTAATGGAAGATAAATGCCCTGTAGAAGTGAAGCCGGAATTGAAACCGGTGATGGATATGATCCATACGGTTTATCCGGAAGTGGGCAAAGGAAATGTGGGATTCGGGTCAACAATCTTTGCAGTGAAACCTGGTGACGGTTCTGCAAGAGAACAGGCGGCGTCCTGCCAGAAGGTACTTGGAGGCTGGGCAAATATCGCTAACGAGTATGCTACCAAGAGATACCGCTCTAACCTGATCAACTGGGGTATGCTTCCATTCCTGATTGAGGAAGGGGAACTGCCTTTTAAGAATAAAGATTACCTGTTCTTCCCTGATATCAGGAAAGCGGTGGAGGAAAAGGCAGAGGAGATCAAGGCATATAAAGTGGATGAAGCCGGGCTTAAGGAGTTCACAGTGCAACTGGGTGAGCTTACCGATGAGGAGAGGCAGATTATATTAAAGGGATGCTTGATCAATTATAATAGGGTTTAATTTGACATTTAATTCGGACACGCGGGTTGTTAAGACGTCCGCGCAGAGTAAAAATAAATCCTACGTCGCACGCTCGATAATGCGTTCGCGAATTGCTCCTTAAGGATATATTTTTACTCTGCGCTGGGCTACTGAATAACGCGTAAGTCGAATTGGTAATTCCGCTATTGTCGCGTAATTCACAGTGTTGGCTAATACAATGTGTTCGAAGTTTAGATAATAGTGGATTATTTAATTGTTTAATTTGAACTGCCAAAAACTAACTCGTATAAATAAAAAATTCTTAAGGAACCATTTCGCGAACGCGTTATCGAGCGTGGTGACGTAGAATTTTTTATTTATACGAGTGACCGTTTTGCCAACTCAAACAAACGAATTAAATGTTAAACTACTTGCGGAATAATGACTGTCTCGCCCCATGGTTTGCAGCCCTGTTTTTCAGTGTATCGTTCACCGCATCCATGCGCAGCCCTGCATCAATGAAGTCACAGTACTTACAAAAACTGTAATCACCTCTGCTGGACCGGATTGCCTGGCGAAGCTTCTTATATTCCGCACTGTTCCATGCCTCCTTAAGGGGTGTCACATTGAGGTCTGCAAGATTTGTGACCTCAAAATTATCACAGCAGCAAATCCCCATCCTTCCATCCGGGAAGATAAACATATCCGTATAAGGCATCAGGCAGGTTTCCTTGATAATCTTTTGCGTATTCTGCTTATTAGGTGCGCTGCCTGCACGGTTCGTCAGTACTGCATCCATATAGCGCATCTGGATCAGCAGTTCAACATCCTTGAATTCCTCCTGATGTGCTTTCGCATACTCATAAATTTCCTGCACATTATCATGCAGCTTCATATCCCTGCAATAATTATTGATAATCAACTGATCCACATAGGGGATAATCTCCTTTACCTTATCCACAGTCAGCAAAAGCCCATTAGTGGAAAGGAAAATAAAGCAGTCAGGGAGCTGTTCCCTGCAATACTTATGGAATTCCACAACCCTGGTATCCAGAAAGGGCTCATTATTTCCATATAGTGTCAAATGCCCTTTATAGCCCCAATCTCTGAGCTGGTCAATAATGCTGTAAAACAGCTTGTCCTCCATCCTCTTGTAAGGGCGCTTTTCCGCGTTTCTGTTCGCCGTGCAAAAAGAGCAGGTGCTGTTGCACCGGTTAATGGTCTCTAAGTTGACCACCAACGGCATCGGAGGCTCCTCCCCCTTCATAAAATACTCGATAAAATTTTTCTGTAATTTATTTCTGGTGAGAAACTGCAATTTTAAATAACTTTCAGAAGAAAGCTTAGGAAAGCGCTTCTGCAGATTCCAGCCAATGACACCGCCAAAATTATGAAACTTAACTGACATTTCATTCTCCTTATCTGTAAGTTGATATATGAATATTATTGCCTTACTTTAACCAGACTATCGTAACATTTATTATGTTCATCGTCAATGTTCAATATTTATACTTAACCAAGCTCGGAAAAACCGCTGCTTTAATCATAAATCCCTTTCCCCTTACAACATTTCTTAAATTTCTTCCCCGAACCGCAGGGACAAGGGTCGTTTGGATAAATCTTTTCCGCCTTCACTACCGGGGCAACCGGTTCTGCCCATTCATCATCCCAGAAATAATCTGTATCCCTCTTGTTCCAATAACCCGGTTCCCTTTCCTCCGTCACCTGTATGATTCCATGTCCGCCCGCCAGTTCCAGCAGGTTTGATGAGGTGTACTCATCCCGACACTCTTCACACAAATCCAGAATCATTTTCCGCAGTTCTTTCTCGGCAACCTCTTTTTTCTCCCCATCCTGAATCCTGTCGTAAGCTATAAGACGATTGATTGCAAGAAAAATCTTGACTTGCTCATTTTGCAAGCAAGGGAAAGGCAGCTTCTCCTCTGCTGCTTTCAGCATCGCATAATCCGCTGTTTCCGATAGTACAATAAGCTCTGCCAACTGCTCCTGCAATTCCACCAGTAGCTCGTATAACGCCGCTGTCCTAACCTTCTTATTTGTTCCCCTAAACAAATCAAGATATCGGTACGTTCCATATTCCTGCCAAAAGCTTAATCTGCTATGCCCATTCAGCATAGGAAGCGGTGTGCCCAACCCAAGCCTTGTTAAAAATCTCCAGAGCATCACCAAATCTACTTGCTCATCTATCTTAAAATTACCGAAGAGATACTCCATAAGGTCAGAGACCGACTGTCCTTCCTGAACCAAGCGATGTCCATACAGCATAATCTCATCTACCTCTTCACGGTCAATCTCCCATTCTTCAAAAATAGCTCCAACAATAGCCCACAGTCTCATTACCACAGATAATTCTGTAAACATTTCGTCTTTAGACTGCCATCGATAAGGAATATCCTTACAATATTTCTCTCTTTTTAAAATTACTGTATCAATAGCAATCTCGGGATTCCCGACAAATATTTCTTTACCTGTCACCAGTTTCCCAGTCCTCAGCCGCTGGTGAAAAGTTCCCCACAGATATACAAACCGCATTAACTGTTTTTCTGTAAGTTCTGATTGATATATTTCTTTATAAAGCCTGTGGAACGTTTTCACATCCAAAATGC
>JAIEDW010000115.1 GCA_029067805.1 Lachnospiraceae bacterium | reverse complement strand
TAGACTCGGTGAACCATTTTATCGGCGTTTGCGCCGGATGGCTGATTGGTCATACGCTGCTTGAGGATCATGCGATCACGGGAAAGACTGTCAGCAAATGGACAGGACTTTTGCCGGATGAGGAACAGGCGGCGATGAAAGATATGCTTATGCAGAATCTGCAGAATATGTTCCGGTTAAATCCGCGGGTGGTCAGTGAATGCTATGGTGGAGAGAAATTCGGAAACGGTATTTATTATCGTTTGATTTATGCGACAAAGGAAGGCGAAAAGTGGGAGATCAGCCTAATTTTTGAGGAAAAACTGATCGTCAGAACAATCGGAGGCATCATGGATACACAGTCCGAAGAAGTAAGTGTCATGCTGATGAATGCCACAAGATACACAGCGCGGCAGTTGGTAGAACGCATTCGTCAGCATTTGCCGTATGCGGATACGGATGAGATGATAGATGAACAGCTTTTGACGTATGAACAGTTTGAACGGGTATTTGAGAACCAGAATCCGCAGATCAGCCTTCTGTTTGACACGGGAGCAGGTTACTTTGCGTATTGCTTTACTGCGCCGCATCTGTTACAGGGAGATGGCGGAGTTGCGATTCACACGGACAATGCGATGTTTGAAATTCAAAAATATTTGGATCTGGGAAAGGGAAGTGAAAAGAAGAAAATTCTTCTGGTAGATGATTCGGAATTTGTGCTGCGTGCGATGGAAGAGCTGCTTAGTGTTGATTACGAGGTTATGACGGCAAATTCGGGATTGTCTGCAATCAGGGCGATTATGTTAAACAGACCGGATTTGGTTTTGCTGGATTATGAGATGCCCGTCTGTGACGGCAGAGAGGTATTGGGAATGATTCGCGCAGAGCAGGATTTTGCCGATATCCCTGTTATTTTCCTGACCAGCAGAGTTGACAAGGAGAGCATCCAGAAGGTATTGGCATTGAAGCCCGACGGCTATTTATCAAAAACGCTGGAGCCTTCGGATGTGAAAGATCAAATTGATTTATTTTTTGAAAAGAGAGCGAATTGTTAAAATATAGGAAATTATGAATATTTTTCCGTTCTTGTCCATATAAATATTACATATCCAATAAAATCTAAAATGAATAGATCATAAGGAGTAAGATATGGCAAGAGGAGTAAAGAAATCATTACAGGAAAAGATTGCGCAAAAAGAAGAACTGATTGAGGCATTGACTGCGAGAGTAAAAAAAGAACGTGGAGAATTGAACGATCTTTTGGAGATGCAGAAAATGGAGGAGCTAAACGAGTTGAGGCTCGTTGTGCAAAAGTCGGGACTTGAAATTAACGACATCATACAGATGGCGCAGACGCAGGCGGCACAGTAAGGATTGTGCCGCCTGTAAAAAAATATGGAAAAAAAGTCCAAACATAATTGCGTATATAGCCCAAAAAGGGTATAATGGATAGCAAGTATGTAAGGACTTTTTTATTTCATAAGGCGGCTCGCGAAGCATGCCGACATTTGATTCAATAAGACGACTCGCGAAGCGTGTCGACGTTTGATTAATACTGAGAAAGGGAAGGATATTGAAATGATAAACATACGTGAATTATATCATGACTATGAGGAGTACGCAGATAAGGAGGTAACAATCGGCGGTTGGCTTCGGAGCAAACGAGATTCCAAGACATTTGGATTTTTGGTTATCAATGACGGTACCTTTTTTGAGCCGCTGCAGGTCGTATACAGTGATAAACTGGACAATTTTGCGGGAATATCAAAGCTGAATGTAGGTGCGGCGGTAATTACAACCGGCATTGTGACGCTAACGCCCGATGCAAAGCAGCCGTTTGAGATACAGGCGACAAAAGTAGAGATCGAGGGGGATTCCACACCCGATTATCCGCTTCAGAAAAAGCGTCACAGCTTTGAGTATCTTCGGACGATCTCGCACTTAAGACCGCGCACAAATACGTTTCAGGCAGTATTCCGGGTACGGTCGCTCTGCGCATATGCGATTCATAAGTTCTTTCAGGAGCGGGATTTTGTCTATGTGCATACACCCATTATCACGGGAAGCGACTGTGAGGGTGCTGGAGAGATGTTTCAGGTGACAACACTGGATTTGAACAATCTCCCAATGGCGGACAGTCAGGTTGACTTTTCGAAGGACTTTTTCAATAAGTCCACGAATCTTACGGTAAGCGGTCAGTTAAATGCTGAAACGTATGCGATGGCGTTTAAGAATGTCTATACATTCGGACCGACGTTTCGTGCGGAGAATTCCAATACGACGCGTCATGCGGCAGAGTTTTGGATGATTGAGCCGGAGATTGCGTTTGCCGATTTGAAGGACGATATGATGCTTGCGGAAAGCATGTTGAAATACATTATTAATTATGTGCTGGAAAAGGCACCCGAAGAGATGGCATTTTTTAATCAGTTTGTTGATAAGGGGCTTATTGAGCGGTTGCAGCATGTGGCAAATTCGGAGTTTGGACATATTACCTACACAGATGCGATTGCGGAGCTTGAAAAGCATAACGACGAGTTTGAGTATAAGGTATCGTGGGGGTGTGATCTGCAGACTGAGCATGAGCGGTATCTGACGGAACAGCTTTTCGGCAGACCTGTGTTTGTGACGGACTATCCCAAGGAAATCAAGGCATTTTATATGAAATTAAATGACGACGAAAAGACAGTTGCGGCGATGGATTGTCTGGTGCCGGGTATCGGTGAGATTATCGGCGGCAGTCAGAGAGAGGACAAGCTTGACGTGCTTGAACGAAGAATGGCTGAGTGCGGTTTAAAGCCCGAGGATTATGCTTTCTATCTTGATTTAAGGCGTTACGGAAGCACGAGACATGCCGGTTTCGGACTTGGTTTCGAGCGCTGTGTAATGTACCTTACGGGTATGGGAAATATCAGGGATGTCATCCCGTTCCCAAGAACCGTCAATAACTGTGAGCTATAATTTTTTGTAGCATATATTCAAAATACAAAGGAGGTTTCATTGTATGAACA
>JAIEDW010000114.1 GCA_029067805.1 Lachnospiraceae bacterium | reverse complement strand
ACCGTAAAAAAACCGGCCACACGATAGTTATCTTCAATAAATACCGTATAAATTGCGGCGGCAGACAAAAGTCCGGCTGTGCCAAGACCTTCATAAATACCGAAGGCGCGTTGAGAATCGTCCTCGCTGCATGATAAATACAGAATACTTGTATCCACACCCGAAAGTCCGGAAACGACGATTGCAAGAAGCACTCTTTCCAAAAGGAAATCTGCAAAGTTCTGCGACTTCCAGAAAATGATTTTGGAGATAAAATACAGAGCGCTGCAAGCAATCATTGTGCGCCTGTAGCCAATGCAGTCTGCCAAGACTCCCCATGGGATTTCAAAGGCTAAAGAAAGTATCAAAGAAATGCTTTCTATCAAAGTAATCTGAAAGATTGAAATCCCGACGGCCTGACGATACAGTGTTGCAATTGACGCATAAAAAACCATACCCTGAAAAAAGGATATGGCATACATAAACAAAAGATTTCTTTTCATGAATACCACCCTTCAATTATATTTGAATACGACAAAAGAACTATAGAGTTTTTTAATCTCCACAGTAAATCAAACCTTTTGAACGTAATCAAATCGGATGGCGCATGAATTTACCTCGCTTTTCAATTATTCTTACTATAATTCTAAACGATACTCCAAAATTGTCAACCGTTTTACAGTTCCGTTATTGCTTCCATTGCAAGTTTCATCGCTGCTGCAAAGAAATCATTTCCCCAATTTCTGATATCATGCGCATCAACATTTGTCAATGAATCTGCTGTAAAAAGTAATTGTCCAAATAGAATACCTCTCATTTTTGCACACGCAGCCAAAGATGCACATTCCATTTCAACAACGGAATATCCTTCTGATTTTCGATATTGAACCATTTCTTTTGTTTCCCGATAAAATGCGTCTGTTGTCCATGTTTTGCATAATGTATAATTTAATCCAGCATTTTCCAAAACTTTGCAAATTGCGTTTATCGGTTTACGATTTAATTCAACTTCTCGTGATGGCGGCAAATAATGATAAGATGTCCCTTCCTGTCTAAGCGCAGCGGTTGGAATAAAAAACGAGCCTTCGGTATCTTCCACTAAAGCTCCACAACATCCCGCTGCTATTATTTCTTGCGCACCACCGGCAATGAGCTGTTCCATAATCTGGACAGCGCCCGCCCCACCAAGAGGAGTCTGTACAAATGCAATATCTACATTATTTATTTTTGTTTTATAAACAACAAATTCTTTTGTAACCGTTTCAAATTTCCCGACAACTTCACATTCATTTTCAGCCACAAAATCGTCTATTTCCGGTTCCATAAACAGCATTACCGCTTTGTGCGGAAAGTGATAATCATAACAATTTTCCGGCATTATAACTGCGCTTTGTTCTGTATCAAATTCTAATATCGGTATCTCATTTTTGAATATTGGCATATGAAATTGCTCCTTTGTTTTCTTCATTTATAGGATTGTATTTTCTGCCTTCGTAATTTACAAAATTTCCTTTTCTATAGTAATTATGGCAGAATATTAGAGAACATACAATAATTATAATTTTATTTTAATGAAAATAATGTAATAAAAAGTATTTATACATAGAGAGAACTAAACCATGGTAAACCTATTACACAAATTTACCGCTGTTTGTTACCAAAAGGTATGCCTTATTTTTTACTTAATTATTGAAGTAAGATTTTATCGTCGTAGCAGAAAAATGTGGAAATTAGCGCATTTGTGCGGTATAATATACAAAACACTATGTGGGAAGGTGGTATTCGTTATGGGATTTTTCTTTTCAAAAGAAAGTAGAGAACAACGTGCAAGAGAAAAAGAACTTGAGCGTCAGAGAGAATATGAAAGGAAAGAACAATTAAGAAAGGAAGAAGAAGAACGAAAGGAAAAAATTGAACAACAGAAAAAAGCATTTTGTATTTGGTATTCCCAAGAAACGCAAAAATTCATAAACGAATTGCAAGAAAAGAATTTTAATCCGACCTGGGGATTTGAGGTTGAGCCAGATAATAATACGCAACAAGGAGTAGGCGGAAAACAATATGGCGATGTCTTTATATTTGATATTCCTGAGATAGAAGGGCTTGCATTTGATACGACTTCAAAACAAATGCTTTATTATACTTGTCCAACGGGTTATTACGATATATATGATAAACCAAATACACATTTGGAATATAAATATGTACTTATTCCTTTTGAAAATATTTTTAAAGCAACTGTTGAAGTTAATTCACAAACAACGATATCAACTGTTACATCTAAAGAGAATGTTCTTGGACGAAGTATTGTAGGCGGAATTTTAGCAGGTGATGCAGGTGCAATAATTGGTGGAACGACCAGTAAAGAAAATTCGGTATCTAAGTCAGAAACTTTACCCAAGAAAATTGTGTTTAATATACAGACAACAAATCCTGAATATCCTATTATTGCATTTGAATTTAAAAAGCCATATTGGGGAATAGGTGAAGTATCCGGAGATAAAGAAGTGGCAGATACAATGTGGGGTATTTTCTCAGGACAAACAGAATTGGCATATATTTTTGAATGGGAACAAAAAAGAAAATGTAATACATATACAGATCGTTATTATTGTAGATTTCATGGAGCACCTGAACACGATGAAAATAATGAAAAGGAATACAGACCGGTTCTTGATTACATTAGGCCATTTTCTAATTTGGAGATTGTGTTAAAAAGGGTAAATAAATATGCAATGCAAATAGAATCTATTATTCAACAATGCAATACGGAAAATCAATCTAATAATGATGCTAATATAGATATCGTTGCTGAATTAACAAAGTTAGCTGACATGAAAGAAAAAGGAATTATTACGGAAGAAGAATTTGCAAAGTTAAAAGCAAAATTAATATAGAGATACTTAAAAGGATTGCTTGAAATATAGCAATCCTTTTTTGAGAACAAAGAAAAAGTTTAGTGATACAAATATTAGAATAATTTACGGATGAGCCACTATCCTGTTTAATAGGTCTAGGTGTCGATATAGAATAGATAGGCACTTCTTAGATTTCATATCTTGTACCATGTGAAAGCAGCAGCCCGTCTGTTAATTCCACACAAAGAATGATTGTATTTTCATCATCAAAATTAGTATGTCCGTTGTTAATCCATTCTGAAAAAGCATTTTTCAGCTTTTCGGCAATCGCTTCATTTTCTTTTTTTCCAAAATACCCTAAATTGATACCCTTTCCATGTGCTGTAAACCAATCACCGGCTATAGCAACAATCGGGTTGTTTTTAATATGTTTGATTTTGTTGGAACGAGCATACGTAATAATATAAAACGCACCATCCTCATAATAAGCATTTACATTTCGTACATAAGGTACTCCATTTTCTGTTGTTGCCAATGCAATAACAGAGTCTTTTCCAAAACGCTCAATCATAATTTTTTCAGCTTCGGGATTTATTTTTTTCATGGCAATATGCTCCTTTTTCATTCGATTTACTTTATTGTTATTTCGCTATTTTATCACGCAGAATTACTTCTTGCAATGTAGAATTTCTTTCCCGTTCATTTCCCCTTAATCTCAATTCTGTCTAAAATTCCCTGTACGCTTATATTCCGGTGTGTCAGATACATTCTTGCCACATCCTCCAGGAATGTTTTGTCCGCGCCCGTTGCCCGGCCAATATCCTCCAGCGTATAACCTTTGTCTATGTATTTCATAATCTTTTTCACAAGCCGGAAAATATCTTTAGAATGTCCGGACTCTTTTTTCGGCATCCTCTGCTCCCGGCTTAACTCCGCCGTTTTCGCATGGCCATAGTACACCTTAACGGGATTTCGCGCCAGTAATTTGTTCCAACTGTCCCCAATCTGCGTCCCCCTGTGAATATCCAATTCATACAGAGGATTCAAATCACCCACAAACAGCAACCCCTCATCCAGGCATAAAGAAATGCTGTCTTCGCTATGCCCCGGCGTATGTACCACTTCCCCTGCAATCCCGCATTCCTCCAAAAGCTGACGGCTCTCCCCGCAGGAAATGACCCGGATATCCTCATCCGCAATCGGCAGATAAAGGCGATTCTCCTCCTTCGCAAACACCCTGTCTGCCTCATGAATATGCGCCCGCTGCACATCAGCCACCACGATTCTCACACCGCAGTCAGCAATCTCCTGTGCAATTCCCATGTGGTCCGGATGGAAATGGGAAATAAACAGGTATCGGATTTCCTGCACTGTCGCCCCCGCTTCGCCCAGCGCCCTACAGAACTGCGGAAAAGAGCCTGCCCATCCCGTATCAAAAAGAATGCTGCCATTCGTTCCCCGGATAAGATATGTATTTGTGTTGGAATA
>JAIEDW010000113.1 GCA_029067805.1 Lachnospiraceae bacterium | reverse complement strand
TATAAAGTTCCTCCTCTTTTTGATGCCTGATAAGCCACTATTTCCTGTTTTTTCAGCTTTGAAGACCAGTATGGTGCAATATGGCAATGCCCAGATCCACAAACCGGATCTTCTATGACTTCCAGTTTAGGAGCAAAACTGCGGGAAACGCAATCTTCTTCTTTTCCAGGCGCAGTGATATGTAACAGAAGTCCGTCAAGTTTTTTAACCTTATCGATATCTGGCATTGCATTTCTGATAATCTCCTCGTCATCAAAAACACATAGCAAATCTCTTCCTATATATGCTTCTTTCGGTGTCGCGCCAATTGCCTGCTCCATCTCAACCGTAATATCAGCCTTTTTCAAATCATAAGCAGGAAATTCCATTTCAATAAGTTCCCCCTTTTTACAGACCAAAAGATCTCCACTGAGAGTAGTAAAAACCACCTGCGTTTCGCCCTTACTATAATAATTCAAAAGAACATAAGCAGAAGCCAGTGTTGCATGTCCGCAAAGGTCAATCTCTCCACCCGGGGTAAACCATCGTAAGTGATATTTATCCGCTTCTTTTACAATAAAGGCTGTTTCGGAAAAATTATTCTCTTTCGTAATATTCATCATGACATCTTCGGGCAGCCATTTATCCAGAACACAGATTGCTGCCTGATTGCCATGAAAAATATCTTTTGCAAATGCATCAACGATATACTGTTTTATCATTACTCCATTTTCCTCTCATTCTTATTCTTTATCTGGTGCATGACCAACATGGGCAAGCCATTTGCAATCGGTCATTTCCATATGTGTGAAAGTTGCCTTAAAAGAAGAATACTTCGGGCTACATGCATAAATGCCAAACTGAATCTCGTTATTTGCTTTCCACATATGACAGACTCTCATCTAGGAATAATCCCGCTAAATTTGACAATTCCATATAAATCTGCTAAGATATATTTACATAAAGGTACTGCCGATAGACGGCTAGTCCGATTTCATATTAGCAAAAATGGCCGCTAAAGTTTGTCAGACTGTTGGGCGGCTATTTTTGTGGTTTATTATTATCCTTGCTTCCTATCGCATATCCGAGTCCGAAGGCTGTCAGGCATAAGCTGATGACCGCTATCAGACCTTCCATTGTCAACATTGGCAAAGCCCTCCTTTCCCAGATTCCTGCACGCAGGTTTCTATGTAATCGGAGGGTCACAGTCCCTCCGCTGAAGGACTAGCCGCCTACCGTTATGGCAGCACCCATGTGAATATTTTATCAGAAAATGTTGGACGCTACAAGGGATATTCCGGCTTTTTCTTTTCCCCTTTTCCGCTTGCTAATTTTCCGGTTCAGAGGTAATATCGGACACCACGGAAGGAGGGATTAGATGGAAAAGGAATCTGCGCTGTACCAACTCATGGGTGTCCGCATGAATGGCGTTATGAACGGCATCACAAACAGTGACGGGGAATATCAGGAGATCATCCGGAAGTCTGACGTATACTCTGGCAGGCTGGAAGAGATGGAACTGCCGGAAGAAGTCCGGCTGCTGATCGACCGCTATGTCAGTGAGCAGAACGCACTCGGCTCCCGGTATGGGATGCTCGCCTACCTGCTTGGATTTTCCGACTGTAAGGAGATGCTTTTGGGAAACTGCCTGCCAGCGGGAACAAAAGAAATGGTCTCAGAAGCGTAACTGCAAAGTGCCGGACAGGACGGAAAGGCTGCCACACAGCCCTTCCGCCCTGTCTCTTTCGTTTTTAAATATAAATCCTCGCCTCCAACTCCGCATACTTGTTGGATTTTGACCACTGCGGGTGTGCTTTGAACCACTCCCTCTCGTCATCCGGAGTTACCGTTATTTTCTTAAAATAAACAGGGGAACCGGCATCATCCAGTTCCCCGCGGGTATCGGTGTCAAGGTTCAGCAGCCACTCGAAGTGGTCTTCGTAAACCCTCACCCCGGATACATATTTATCAATATCGCTTTCCGTAAACTCCCCATCCTCCGGCATGGAGAACTGCCCCATGAGCCTTTGCAGGTCTTCCAGCTTGCCGCTGACATCCTCGTCCGTGGCTGGCTTCATGTCCCCGTACTGCATCATTTGCTGTTCCAGTTCCGCAATCCGCTTCTCAACCTCCTGCTGCTTGCGGCAGAATACCTCCTTTGGTATTTCATTGTTCATCCGCATGTCAAGGAGCGTTTCATAGCGCCCCCGTTCTTTTTTCAGGCATTCCTCTACGATGGATTTATCCCGCAGCACTTCTGCCTGCTCCACCCCTGCGGCACCGCCGCCAAGCACTGCCGCCGCGCTCCTGACCGTCCCCTCCGGGTCGTCAAAGATGGCATGGAGGACTTTCTGCGCCATCGTGTTCATTTTCCAGTCCTGCACCAGCGGCACCGGGCAGACGCCCTCGATGCTTAAGCCGTTCTTAAGCCTTGCCGCGACCGTCCCCGTCTGGGTCTGGCCGTAGCACTTATAGGTTTTTAAGAATCGTCCTGTACACATAGTCAAGGGTTGTGTCGCTTGCCGGTTTTACTTTCCCCACATACCGCGGTCTTGCCTTCGGCTTTCTGCCGCCTTCTGTAAAATGCCCCCTGTCTGCCTGGCATTCCCCGTAAATATACTGGTTGTTTTTCTCCGAAATGAAACGGTATATCTTTCCGTCTTTTCCTGCCACGTCAGAATGGCCGAAGCCGTCCCTGCAGGCCCTCTTGCATGACAGAAGATACCCGTCCCCATCCCTTCTGGGGAACCAGCTGCACCAGTCCGTCCCGCCGCATATTAGGCATGGTTCGGATCTGGTAACATTTTTAAATATTCCCGATGCCATGTGACACCTCCATTCTTAAAATTATTTCAAAACAAATGCCTTTCCTTCGTACTTGGCTGCCCTGTTTTACGGCAAAAAAATAGCACCACCGTATGATACGGTAATGCCTACGGGTGCAGACGAGCCTCAATACATAATTAAAAAATAAATACAGGTACTATAATATATGAAAAACTATATGATTGTCAATATGCTGTGACATTTCACTTGTGATTTTTCTATAATTGCCTTAATGTTGTACAATGTTATGTACTTAACATATTAATAGTCTAATGCCAAAATACCACAAAAACAGAAAAACAATCTGAATAATCAGTTATTTCCCTGCCTGATGACTGCTATATAAAATTCTCATTCTGTCCTACACCGTCTGAAGCCCTGCAAGCTGCTCTACTTCTGCCACGCTCAGCTCTGAACATTCTGCAATTTCCTCAATTGTCAGTTTTCCCATTTTCAACATCCTTAATGCTGTTTTCCTTTTCGTTTCATTAATTCCCTGATTTTTTCCCTGATTCAAAATAGTTCTTGCCTCTGTTTCAATCAATGCGCCACTCATCATATCACCTATGCCTTTCTGCACATTTTTATATCTCTGTGCGATTTCTTGAACCACATCATTAGAAAGTTCTATGATTGTCCTTTTGTCAAATGCCCCAATTACTCCCTGTTCTTCGAGTACGTCAAGCCTTTCCAAGATAATCTGATATTCTGCTTTTAATTCTGTCAGCTTCAGCTCGTTATTATTATACTCTGAAAAATTTTTCTCATGTGAGAATATATAAAATGGAATCAGCATCAACAAATTCTTTTCAAAAATATCATCTAGTGAATAAGTCTGCACTTTCATAATCGGCACATCATACTGCACCGTTCCTCCCGGCGTTACTATCACATATTTCATCTTATCTGGTGTCTTTTTGTAAGTACGAAGATACAAAACCGCTGTATTGGGGAAGGTCACTGTCAGGGTTTCTTCCGTAACCTCGCCCTCATCAAGCGCTATTTGAGCGTCATACTCAAAAAGTCTTATCGTAATTCTCCCATCTGGATAGCTACTCTCACATTCGATATGGTATTTTTTCTGTATCTTTCCTAAAACTGTAAAGTTTGTATCTGTTATACGCTCTTTATCCGCTTCGTCCTGCTGGTCTATAAAATGCTCATTAGGGAAAAATCGAATTTCTTCCTCTCCTGTATACGTTTCTCCAAATATTTCATTGATTACAGGGATAATAAGCTTTCGGCAGTCATTTAAAATTGTTCGAAATGCTCCATCATATATATTTGCCATGCGTTATTCCTTTCTAAGTATGTAACTTCATCATATCATTTTTTTACTGCTAATTCAAGAACTGCGCAGGAATTTCGCGGGCAGGTATCAGAAAATTATCTTCTTAAATTCCGACACCAGCTCTTTACCATTCTGCGTAAATGTCGTGATATTGTCAAAAGCATCCGCGTCACTTCGGATTAAATAGGTGTCCTTTGTCATGCATATGACGGCTTTCTCTATGGTCTTGCAGTCCATAAGATAACTGTACAGCTCCCTTTCATGGGCATCATCTTCGCAGATCATCAAAAACCACGGCTTTTTGATCCTTTTCTGCCTGAAATGCTCCTGCGTTGCCTGGATTTTTGAGGCGCATTCCGCATTACTGCCCTCCATCTTTCTTACAGGTATCACACACACATTGACAAGCCCTTCCGGATATTTATCCGAAAGGATCACCAGTCTGCCCTCTATCACTGCCCTTCCTGCACAATATGAAAAATAATACTTTATATCATACGAAAGGCTGCTTACATAAAACGAGTTGAAAGCAGCCCTGTTTAATATATCTGCTATGCCTTCCCTACTGTCCATACTGAGCAGCATCCCGCTACTACCACTGATTGCCCCATCTTCTTTAGTGCCTGCATAAATATCCCTGCCTCCCTTAGTAAGCGAATATATGCTGCATGTCCTGTAACTGCATGGAACATCTGACGGATAAAAACATACTGAAATAACAATACCGTAATCGCAGAGCTGCTTCAGTTTCTTTGCAAGGTCTGTATTTTTGTCCTTTTCTGACAGTTGGCCGTGTTCCATGTAATGCGCAATGTGGCTCTTGGAAGCAAATTCCATACACCCAAGTGCCTTTATGATACCCATATGGCTTTCATCGAGCTTATTCTTTTCCATGAGCGCTACTACTTCTTTTTCGCTTATCCCTGTCTTTTTGTTATGGCACTCCTTTATGAAATTTTCCCTGTATGCAAAACAGGAGCATTTCTGCATATTACCACCCCCTTAGTCATCAGTCATCCCAAACCCGTCAATTGACAGGTCGAAACAGCCCGTATCCGCATCAGAGTCAAACAGGCTGCTATGGCAGAGCTGCTGCTCCCTGTCCTGCTCATATGCCTCAAACTGCCTGTTCTGTTCCTCTTCCTTCATAAGCTTTTCATAATACCTCTGCAACAATTCCTCATTTTCATCTGCATCCTCCTCCGTGTTATCCACCGAAAACAGCTCCGTCAGGTCGCCCGGCTCTACAGGCTGACTCATTTCCTGCCCCCCTGCCTCATCGGGTGCAGTACAATTTTGTACATTCTGATCAGATAAATATTCTGCAGCATTTTCATCAGGAGCATCCATATCCAGTGCACACTCATCACCTCTGTCATTTGCTGTTTCATCCTGTCCCGTCCGCATGATCTCATCCCTTCCGGACACTTTTACTGCATTCTCCGTAACCAGCTTTTCTACTCCGCCATTATCATCTTCACAGCTTATTGTTTCATATTTATCCCAGTCCACGGTATACCTCTCAGTCACAGCATTCCTTCTCTTTTTATCCAGGAACGACACCTTGCAGTCAAACACCGTCTTCGGACTGCCCTGGTCTACCGTAAACACTGACACTTCCCGGAAATCTTTGTATCTAAAGTCCGCGCCCTCCCTTGCATTAACCCATGTAGGCGTGATCCTGCTTGAGAAGGACTTTTTTGTGTCAGGATCGGAAATAGGGGTCTCCTATACCGTATCCTGGCTTATGGTCTGCAGCTCTTTCCCCGCCAGTTTTGAAAACATGTCCATCTCATTGACGGAAACACGCCCAAACACTACCTGGTGCGCCGTATTGTTCATCACGACACCCTTCAGGAACCTTGTGACAGGCGTCTTGTCAAAGAGGTCGTAGGTCTGGAATGCCACCATGTTGCTCACATTGTACTGGCGGAACATTGTAAACATCTGCTCCTGGTCCGAGTGGAGCAGTATCGGGAACTCGTCTATGTAATAATAATGCGGGAGCCTTGTAAACTCCGTCCCCGGACGCCTTACCACGGCATTGTTGAAGGACAGCGAAAAGAACAGCCCGAACGCCGTGGCCTCGCACATTCCCAGCTCAAGGGCATAATTTACAACGGTGATCTCACCATCTTCAAGTATCTTATCAATGTCAATGCTTTCCTGAACGCAGAAAACATCATGGATGAGCGGATTGTTAATGAAATCCGACATAATGGTCCTAAGCCCCCTTATCTGGTTCTCCATCTGCTTCCTTCCGTTCTCGTTTAAAATATCATTATTAATCAGTGGTACGATAAACTGGTACCTTCCGCAGTTTATGTCTTTGAGCCTTGCAGGAATCGGGTTTCCCGCCGCATCGAAAACATCATCGTTATCACCGTAATTCTTTAACAGCGCATAGTAATACGGCTTAACAAGGTCAAAATCATCCACAAGCCTCTGTACATCCTCCGGCGTTACGTGGTGTCCAGGGTGGACATATTCCATCGTCACAAGCAGGAGTATCGTGAACGTAGTCGTGACATTCTTGTTCAGCTTCGCAAAATACACGTCGCTTGACCCGCTCATGTCATAAAGCGCCTGCAGTACGTCCGCAAAAAGCTTTGCCTTCTTGAATATGTCCAGCTCCCTTTTTATGCCTGTAAGCTTTTCAGGGATATAAAGGGGATTGAAGCCTATAAATCCTTCCTTATGCTCGTCATTTTCGTTCAGTATGGGATCGACCCTGTTTACCTTAAACCCCCTGTTTGTCGCAAGCATGTATATCTCATCACTGAACGACTCATTCGGCGCAAGACATGTGATGCCGGCACTTGGAGCCTTTGCCCTGAGACCGTCTATGAAACGCTGCCCTTCTTCCGTCAGCCCGGTAAAATATTTTATCTTAAAATCCCTGTCATGGAACATCCTGTTCTTTGCAACATCTGTATCCATCCTCTTCTCAAGCTCTTTTTTGCAGTGATCCTCATTGAAAGCCTTCTGGTCAAGGTCATTGGCTATGGATATGGTCAGGACGGTGGATGTCTTTGCCGCACCCGTGGCTCCCCCTATGGATGCATGGAGCTGCCGGTCCTTCATCTTGATTATGTATGGCAGCCCTGTATCCATGCGCCTCAAGAACTTCAGGTCATACTTGAACTTCTTGTCCTTCCTCATGTCTATGACCTTGTCAATCTTAAAGCCGTATATCCCTTTTTGTACTTCCACGTCGCCCATGAGGGAAAATACCTTATAAATAAACCAGCGCTACAGACGGCAGCACTGTAAAAACAGTGTCCAACAGCCTTGACGTGTTTATGATCATCGCAGGCGATATGTCTTCTGTCACCGGAAGCAGGAATATCAAAGGGCGCACGGTTATCCCGTACAGATAGGTAAAGACCCCCGCCGCCGTTGTGATCAGCGTGGATGCCATTACACCAACAAACAACAGCTTCCTTTTATGGTAATTCCAGTAATCATAATGTGTCAGAGCCACGAATGCCGCAAGCTGCATCAGAATGACTGCCAGTATGGATGCTGCCAACATATTTATATATGAATTTCTCTGCGTGATAACGGATATGACAACCCTGATCAGGTTTGAGAATGCATATACCCCCGCAGCAGCAATGACCATATAGCCTGCTGGAATCTCTTTTTTCTCGTATTTTTTAATCTTTTTTATCCAGTCCTGAATTATTTCGGACACTTTTCTTTGAATGCCGGCAAAATATATCCCTAATGCTTTTATTTTTACACCTCCCCACGTATTTTTACGTATCTGCCAGATTTTCTGGTACATTGTCTCAGGGACAGCAATCACTTCTGTCCTATCCCAAGCATATGTTTCCGGATGCCTGGATCTTATAGCAGTCCTCCAGTAAAACAGAAAAACGCCTGCTAATGTCTTTCATGGACTCCAGCAGTACATCATCACCTGCCACTAGTCCGGGACACGCTTCAATCCGTTCCAGGCATATTCCAATCTCAGATATGACCGACGCCGCATCAAGGTCCCCTGTTTTATTTCCTGTATCTTTTGGGGCTGATGCCTGTGCTGACCGGGCAGCATCCAGAGCCTCTGCCGCAGAACAGTAACGGCTCTCTTCTTTTGCCAGCTTCTGTTCTGCCCGCAGTACCTTCTTTTCCTGTCTCCTGATCTTTTCCTTGTCCTTTGTGCTTTCCGCGAGCAGGCGTGATCTTTCTGCCTCTGCCTCACACAATTCCTTATGCCTGTCAATGCTGTCAGATATTGCGGCAAGCTCCTGTTCAGCTTTCCTTATATGGTCTGCATCCTCAGCTTCCTTAAGATCGGAAAGCGTGATCCCGCCTTTTCCAGAATGCTTTTTATAAAGGGACATCTGCAGGTCACTGTCAAGCAGGGCGATCCGGGCCGCTTCTTTCAGCGTGATCCCGCTGTCTCTGAGCATCCCTTCAAATTCAGGAATAAGACATGCGGTATCGATATATCTTTTGAGCTGCTTCTCCTTTATTCCAAGAATCTCCGACATATGGCTGATGACATCACTATCTGCCATATCCCGCTCCCTTAGATCCATAAGGCATTCATGCATGTCAAGGATCTCCTGCCTGCGCAGGTACACATCCGTATGCCTCTGCAGGTAATTTGCAAGCGTCGAGTCCAGCCTTAACAGGGTGCTGTCGGTAGATGCCGGGAACACGCAGCAGTTCACCCCCATTGGGAAAACCTCCAGATACTGCCTGTCATCCAGCAGCGAGATCGCCCTGTGCCTGCGCTCGCCATCCACAAGCATATATTTCCCTGTCCCTTCAACCGGGACAACGATCAGGTCATGGTAAAGTCTTTTCCTGAAATAGATCCATTCGCTCAGCTCCTCTATCTCCACCTGCGGGAAACGTTTTTCATTCTCCGGATTAGGGATGATATCCGCCCTGTCAATGAACATCGTGTTGCGGCAGTCTACCTCCCTCGTCTTTTTTATAAGCCTGCCTATATCCATCTCCCTGCCCGTAAGCGAGCTCGCCCCCATCAGCATGTCCTTTCCTTTTTTCTTTATCCCATTATCCATGACTGCCTCCCTGTCCGGCCGCATTATCCGCAGGAGCTTCCGATGGTACCTGCCCGCTCTTTGCCCTGCGCGGTAAAAGATACCTTTCGAGTCTTTTATCGTGGGCATCATCGATCAGTCCGAGTGACCTCACAAGCCTTATGTAATCATCCGTCGTCCCATGTCTCCTACACGCCACAAGCAGTGGGAGGTATCTCAGGGTTGAATCGGAAACCTGTACGGAATGCCTTATGGAAACAGGCAGTATGTATTCCCCGTAATTCTCCTCATACCATTCCTTAACCCTTTTATAGCCTGAAGAACTGACATTGACATCCGCAAAAAACATCCCCATGAACTCCACGGATACATTGCAGGACTGTTTTAAACCGATTATGGTCTGTAGGAGGCCCGTAACGCCGCTGAACGAAAAATTATCCGCCTTGATAGGGGAGAGCACGCCGTCACAGGCGCAGATTGCACACCTTGTAAGCGTCGTATCCCCCGGGTTCGTGTCGATCATGACATAATCATAATCATCCCTGACAAGTCCTATATTCTGGCGCAGGCAGGTAAACACGGAAAAACCTTTCTGCGATTCTGAATGGATGTCATAAATAATATCCTTTAAAATCGGGGAGCCGGGAATACAGTCTATCAGTTCAAAATTGGATTCATATATAAATTCCGTATATAGGCTGTCTGCATCCTTTACCCTGCGGCACAGCAACTCCGTGTAACAGGGGCATTCATACTCCGTTCCCATCATGAGCATATCAGTCGCATTCATCTGTGCGTCAAGGTCTATAAAAAGTACCCGGTATCCTGAAACCGCAAGGATATGTGCAAAATTTACCGAGGACATCGTCTTTGACACGCCCCCTTTTTCAGTAATAAATCCAATAAATTTATTCATCAAACCTCTCCTTCTTAACTTATCCTTCAAAATTGGGCATAAGCACAGTCCCCACTCTTATATGGTCCGCACCCTGCATATCATCCATTCTGATCCTTCTAATTTTTTAAAGCCCCAGCATGGAAATGTCTTCCCTTCCATCCAGCACGATACTGTATTTTGATCTCAGAGATTCTATATATTCCAGTGAATATGCATCACCTGAATAAACGATATGGATCCACAGGAACGGGATATTTGGCGCACCGTCATTCAGGTATCTTTCAATCCTCATCCTTGCGGAGATGTCATCTGATATGTTTTCAAACGAATAGATGAAGCTGCCTTTTTCATCATGTAACACACGGCAGTTTGCGAACGGGTAAAAAGTCCCACCCGCCTGGAAGAAACGGATATTGCTGTATACTACGGCATCATCATGGCATGTTTTAACGCCAGGCGGCTTACTGTCCGCAATGTCCGTATATTTCCCCCTGTATGCGTATGACAGGATATGTTCCCTGACTGTCTTTTCATAAGCCCCGACACCGGCTGTGGATAAAAAAGGATAAGAATAAATAAAATCTGTCCCGTCAGAACAGTTGTCGCTGGCTGTAATCCTAAACCCCCTCTTTACAAGCATGGATATGTCTGGTGCATTCCTGCACCATTCAAAAATCTTCTCACGCCTTGCAGGATAAGCCTGTCCGCTATTTTTTCCCTTCGCCCCTGGCCGGACAGCCGCTCCGGCTGATACCATCTTCAAAACCTGTGCTCTGTCAAAATAAGAAAAAATGTCCGTGAATGCCGGACAGCCCCCCTGACACTGGAAAGGTATTCTATGATCTCAGGCAGTATGTTATCTCCTGCTGTACCGGATGCGTCGCAGATCCTGTTCAGCAGCGCTATGACGCTCCCTGCATCAGACGGACAGACACCGCCTGCCATGCCCACAGCAGACAGCAGGACACTGACACAGGACCTGTATACCTGCAGCTTATTTCTGCTGGGTATCTGTATGTCCTGTTTTATACCGACTCTACGATAATCGCCTATGGTGAAATGCACGCATGAGCTGTCAAGGCTGCGCTCCGCAGAAAAGATGAATGCAAAATACCGTTCCATCTTAGCCCTGACAGCATCCATCCTCTCTGTCCACATATCATTCTCAAAAAAGAACTCAAGCCTGCACGGGCTGCTGGTTAAAAGATAAGCGTCACTTCTGAACCTGTTCGGTGACTGGTCGAATGCTTCCCTGCGGATACTGCCATGAAGATCGATCGGCGTGTCCAGTGCAAAATCCCTGACACCAATGTGACACCTGTCTGCCATATGCAGGAAAGCAATACCCACCGTTGACGAATGTACACTGTGCTTTTTTGCGGTTTTAAATGCATCCTCCTGACACCATCCGGAATATTTCCCATCAATATAAGGCATAATATATGGTGATGACAGAAATCCTGAAAGCTCCCTGTATCCAACAGACGAAAGGCTGTACAGTATCCATCCCTTTATGACAGTCTTTATGATGCTGCCCTTCCTGAGCCGGTATGATATAAAATCATCCACAGCCTTGCTACCGATACCCATGCCGCCACAGGCATATACGGACATCAATGACGAATTTGAAACTGCCCTGCCTGCCGCCTCCAGCAGAAGGGGAACCATCTCACGTGTACAGCTTCCAAACAGCATTAGATACATATAGAAGATGTACTTCCTTCCTTTTGCGGGCAGCTTTATATTACCAGAAATCATAAGCCAAAAAAGTTCCATGCCAAGTGCCCTGGGCTTTTTAAATAAACCCTTTCCTGTTTTTTCTGTATTTATATTAACACTATCCAAAAAAATCCGCCCCCCTCTTACAGCCCGGATATCACTGGCAGCATTCCGGCTATTACAAGTACAGATACACACAGCATATACAGGGGGATATCCCCGGCAAGCTTCTGTACTTTAATCTTTTTCTGTACATTTTGGGCAGAAAGCAGGAACCTGCCGATATCACTTCTGCTACAGATGGTCTGATGCATCTCCTGCAGCAAAGGTTTATATTGCGCATATACAGGATCAGCAGCCATAATCTTCAGAAGCTCCCCCAGCTCATTCTGAATCCCCTCCAGACGGTTTTCCGAATACACACCGAAGTGAACTGCTTTATTGAACATGAAATCATAATCAAGGCACAGGCGGTAAAATCTTTCATATTCCATCCGTCTCACCACATAATCTTCCCAGAGATCTCTCCAATACTGACATTTCCTATGCCGGCATTTCTGGAGTCCGCGGAATTGTTCCTGTTGTCACCCAGCACAAAATACTCATCACTGCCAAGAATAATGGTATTTTCCGCAACCCCCGCATCATCAATCGGCTCCATCCCATAGTATTCCTCTAGCAGCCTGCCATCTATGAATATCTCACCATCGGGATTGATGTGAACCGTTTCACCGGGTAGGCCGATGATCCTCTTGACAAGATAGTAATTTCCATTGTGGGTAAACACGACCACATCAAAACGCTCCGGATCGCCCATCTTGTATGAAACCTTCTCCATGATAAGCCTGTCACCGTCATGATACGACGGCTCCATGCTGCTCCCGGATACCCTGACTGACTGGCATACCAATATATTTATAATGGCTGATACGGACAGCCCGACCACCACACAGTATGTTAACCTTGGTATTTTTTTCAACACCCTGTTTATGGCGGCCATTCTATCTCCTGCTTTCATCTTCTCCATTCTCCTCCTACATATCTGTTTTATCCCCGTCCTGCAGGGCATATATCTGCCTGCAGTAATGTACATGCCCATCCTTAATGCCAAGTTTCCTTGCAAGATATACACATGGCCACTGGAGCATCTCATATGTTGTCTCGTTCGTCTCAAAAGCAAATAGCCTGAGCCCTCTGTCTGAAATTTTAAGAACAAGCACTTTGCCTAGCTTTATTGATTCCATCCTGACAAGCTCGCGCACAAGCCCGAGATAAAACTTCTCGTTTTTTGCTGGGACATCATTTGTATGGTAAAAATACAGGCTCCTCTCTGCATCTGGCATGACTGTTTCCGGACATATGGACTGATATTCAAAAAGGCTTTTTCTCCTGTAAAGCATGGAAACATTTTTAAATACGCCCTCTGCATTCCATGAATAGCCTATAGCAGCCGAAACACAGGAATATGATTCAAACAGTTCCCCAGCACCACTGTTTGATAATCTTTCCGACCAGGACAGGTAAACCTGTTCATAATGCTTCATGGCTGATAAATAAAAATCACTGTCCCCACTAAGATCCGTGCCTGACATTTTCTCCATTAATGCCTTATATGTTTGCGGCAGCGCCCTCTGCATATTTAACGCGGCAAACATGTCCTTTAAGTCTGCAATCCTGCCCTCGTAAAGCCTGTATTTTTTTAACAGGGTATAAAGCTCGACGCTGTTCATGGTGATGATCAGGGGACGCCGTCTGATAAGCTCCCTGACTGCTTTATTATCCGATTGCTGGTTTAGACTGTAAAAATAGAATTTTCCATTCGCAGCACAAATAAGCATTCCTTCTTTTCCTGAAAATGAACCTTTTTCCGCCGCTATGATATAGCCATTGTCCACTTCTTTTATGAAAGGAAAAACCTGATCGTCATAAATAACATTTACCAGCTTCTCGTCCTGTCCGCTGTCAATCTTGTAATTTTCAGGATAATACCTTTCAGGATCAGTAAGACTCTCTCCGTCAGTGATACCATTTTCTTGAACCTCCTCCTGTTTTACCATTTTCTCGCTCGCATTTTCGAAAACCTGCCCAGGCAAATCTTTAACCTGTAGCTTCATATCATGTACAAGGCTGTCGTCTATAATACTAATCTTCTCTGATTCAAGGGGAATCTCGACCGGTTCTATTACAAACGGGACGTTATTCCAGAATGCCTGGCTTTCCACTGCCGCAGGCTGCATATTTCCCATCCTGTTTTTAATAGCACCTATCGCCTCGTTCCGGTCATATTGATATGGCTGGACGATCTCGGTTACGGCATCCTCAATCCCATCGTTCCGGTCAATGCTTCCCAAATCTATGCAGCTGATGCGCCCAAACTCCTTGCACAGCATCTCATAAACATAATCCGATGAATTTTCAAGTTCCCTGTTTTTCAGAAGATAAGTCTTAAGCTTGTTTTTTATATAACCTGCCATGTTGTCTATACCCTCAAGGGCGGACAGCTTATTGTTAGAATACAGGTACTGGAGCAGGAAGGCGTTCAGCCCGATCATATCGAATTTACTTCTGTGAGCCTCTTTTCCCTGTAC
>JAIEDW010000112.1 GCA_029067805.1 Lachnospiraceae bacterium | reverse complement strand
ACTGTAAAAAATTACAAAAATCTGAATTAAGTATAACATAAATTTAATAAAATATGAATTTTTTTACGGACAAGCGAATACATTATATAGTAGTCCGCTACAATATATGGTAGGAATGAAAAAAATTTACGGTATAAATTTGATGATATTTGAGAAAGGAAGCATAAAATGACGTATTCCAGAAGCTATATTCTGTTATTTTTGGCAAATATCGCGTGTGCGTGCCTAATCGTGTTTTCAAGAGGTGTGGAAACAGAGGCACAGAGCGTTGATCTGACAAGAAGCGTGGAACTTGAGCAATTTGAGTCCGTGGAACGTGTTATCACATACGATACGCTAAAGCCGGCATACTGTATTTCCGCATCAAAAGAAGATATTGAAAATCTGATGCGGATCGTACAGGCGGAAGCAGGCGGCGAGGACAGGAAAGGAAAACTGCTTGTAGCAAATGTGGTGATAAACCGCGTGAAAAACGCGAAATTTCCGAATAATATCACCGACGTTATCTTTCAGAAAAAAAAGAACGTGACACAGTTTTCACCCGTTTCCAACGGAGCGATATACAATGTAAAGATTTCAGAGGACACAAAGGATGCAGTTTATAGTGCTCTTTACGGAGAAGATGTTTCGGAGGGCGCACTGTTTTTTATGGCGAGACAGTATGCGAATCCGGAGAATGAGGCATGGTTTGATAATAATTTAACATACCTGTTTTCTTACGGAGGACACGACTTTTTTAAAAGATAGAAAAAAACGAGAAACGATTGAAGTTAAAAAAGGACTGTGCTATACTTAGAACAGTGCTTTTTTGGCGCAGAATTATAAATTTACACAGTGTTTATAGGAGTATTGAGATGAATTTAAGTTACAAAAGTACAAGAAGCAGTGGGGAAGTGGTTACGGCATCACAGGCGATATTAAAGGGTCTTGCAGACGACGGTGGATTGTTTGTTCCGGAGTCGGTGCCTGTGCTTGATAAGAGCCTTGCCGAGTTTTCCAGGATGACTTATCAGGAAACGGCGTACGAGGTTATGAAACTGTTTTTTACCGATTTTACCGAGGAGGAGTTAAGAAACTGCATTAATAAGGCGTATGATGCAAAATTTGACACGAATGTGATCGCGCCTTTAGTTGAGGCGGACGGCGTCTATTATTTAGAGCTTTTCCATGGCGCGACAATTGCTTTTAAAGATATGGCGTTGTCGATTCTGCCGCATCTTTTGATTACGTCGGCAAAGAAGAATAACGTTACGAACGAGATTGTAATTCTTACGGCAACAAGCGGCGATACGGGAAAGGCGGCGCTTGCCGGTTTTGCGGACGTTAAGGGCACGAAGATTATCGTGTTTTATCCCAAAAACGGCGTGAGCCCCATTCAGGAAAAGCAGATGGTGACGCAGAAGGGCGACAATACCTTTGTTGTGGGCATTACAGGGAATTTTGACGACGCACAGACGGGCGTAAAGCAGATTTTCGGTGACAAGGAGCTTGCACAGGTGATGGACAAGGCGGGATTTCAGTTCTCATCCGCTAACTCAATCAATATCGGACGGCTTGTACCGCAGGTGGTTTATTATGTTTATGCATATGCACAGCTTTTAAAAGAAGGAAAAATATCGGACGGCGAGAAGATCAATGTGACAGTTCCGACAGGAAACTTCGGTAATATTTTGGCGGCGTATTTTGCAAAAAATATGGGTGTGCCCATTGCAAAGTTGATTTGCGCGTCAAATGAAAATAAGGTGCTCTATGATTTCTTTGAAACGGGCGTCTATGATAAAAACAGGGAGTTTGTGCTGACAAGTTCGCCTTCTATGGACATTTTGATTTCAAGCAATCTTGAACGGTTGATCTATCTGGCGGCAGATTCTGACGCGGATAAAAATATGACATTTATGAAGTCGCTTTCGACTGCGGGAAAGTATGAGATTACTACTGAAATGAAAACGAAAATGACGGATTTTTACGGCGGTTACGCAACAGAGGCGGAAACTGCGGACACGATTAAGGCGTTGTATGAAAAGACCGGTTATGTCATTGACACGCACACAGCAGTAGCATCGACCGTTTTGAACAAATATAAGCAGGCGACAGGCGATGATACAAAGACAGTGCTTGCATCAACGGCAAGTCCGTTTAAGTTTACGAGAAGCGTCATGAATGCGATTGACACAAAGTATGACAAAATGGAAGATTTTGCACTGGTCGATGAGCTTTCTAAGCTTGCAAATGTAAAAGTGCCGAACGCGATTGAAGAAATCCGTACAGCGCCGGTGCTTCACGATACCATATGTGATAAGGAAGAAATGAAATCCGTTGTGATGAAGTTTCTTGGAATCCAAGGTTAGAGGTTACACAGATGAGTTTTAATATGATATTAAATATCCTGATTATGGCGTGTGGCGTATACATGCTGTATTGGGCAGTCCAGATGAAAAATACGAAAAAGATTCCCGAGATGCTCGTGGGTAAGGAATTTCCTATAGAGCGGGCAAAGGATCCCGAAGGATTTATCAAGGCAACGTTTCCGTTTACGTTTGCAACAGGGATGGTGCTTTTGGCAGCAGGTGCTGTAGGAGCGCTGGAGCTGCTTGCGGCTTATCCGATGGCAGATGTGGTGATTAACGTGCTTGAGGTGGCTGCGATTTTGGGATATGGAGCGCTGCTTATGAGGGCGCAGCGAAAATATCTTGTCGGTGAAAAATAAATAAAGGATTAAAGTGCCGTTTATGCGGCGGAATAGGAGGAAACATGACAGACAAAGAAATATTAAGCCATATAGACCATACACAATTAAAGCCGTTTGCAACGTGGGAGGATATTGAAAAACTCTGTAACGAAGCAGTACAGTATCAGACGGCATCGGTTTGCATACCACCCGCGTACATAAAGAGAGTGCATGACAAATACAATGATCAAATCAACATTTGTACCGTGGTAGGCTTTCCGCTTGGATACAGCGTGACTGCCGCAAAGGTGGCAGAGGTAGAACAGGCGCTTGCTGAAGGCTGTAATGAGATTGATATGGTAGTCAATATCAGTGATGTGAAAAACGGCGCTTATGATAAGGTGGAAGAGGAAATCCGCACGCTCAAAAAGGCATGTGGAAATCATATCTTAAAGGTGATCATCGAAACCTGTTTTCTTACCGAAGAGGAAAAAATCGCGATGTGCAAGGCAGTGACAAATGCCGGTGCAGACTATATAAAGACTTCCACGGGATTTGGAACAGGCGGCGCGACAATTGAGGATATCAGACTCTTTAAGGAGCATATCGGACCGAACGTAAAAATGAAAGCAGCAGGCGGTGTCAAGACGAAGGATGATCTGATCATGTTTTTGGAGGCAGGCTGTGACAGAATAGGCACGTCATCGGCAGTCGGAATGCTTCAAGGCGGACAGGCACAGGGGTATTAATATGGGAAAAATTGCCGAACTTAGGACGCTCTTAAAAAAAGAGGGTATCGATTTTTATATTGTTCCGACAGCGGATTTTCATAATTCGGAGTACGTGGGAGATTACTTCAAGGTGCGAAGCTTTCTCTCTGGGTTTACCGGTTCGGCGGGAACACTTGTGGTAAGCCAAAACGAGGCGGGACTCTGGACCGACGGCAGATATTTTGTGCAGGCAGAGCGGCAGCTTGAGGGCTCCGAAATAACACTGTATCGGATGGCGGAGGAGGGGGTTCCCACAATTGAGGAATACCTTGAACAAAACGTAAAAGACGGACAGGTCGTGGGCTTTGACGGAAGAGTGGTTGATGCCGCGTTCGGAAAAAAGCTGGAGGAACGTTATTCGGTTTCCTACGATAAGGACATTGTGGATTCGATTTGGCACGACAGACCGCTGCTTTCGGCAACGAAGGTATGGACCGTTTCGGAAGAAGATTGCGGTATGAGTGTGTCCGAGAAGCTTGCGTTGGTGCGTGAAAAAATGGACGAGCAGGGAGCGGCGCATTTTTTGTTGTCAAAACTTGACGATATTATGTGGCTCTATAATATCCGCGCAAATGACGTGGAGTGCAATCCGGTAGCGCTTTCCTATACGTTTGTGTCAAAGGACAGTGCGGTTTTGTTCATACAGAAGCAGGCGCTCATAGACGACACGAAACGATATTTTAAAGAAAACAATATTCTCATAGAGGAATATGATGATTTTGCGCATTATTTGGAGCATTGTGAGATAACGGGGAAGATTTGGTATTCGGGAGAGGATATTAATTATTTGTTATATAAGCAGATTGAAAAAAGGGCGGAGCTTGTCAATCTGGAAAATCCGACGACGCTATTAAAGGCTGTAAAAACACCGGTTGAACTTGAAAATATGCGAACCTATTATCTGCGTGACAGCGTTGTGCTCACAAAATTTTTATTTTGGATGAAAAATCATGCAGGGAAAGAGCCGATCAATGAGTATAGCGCGGCAAAGCGGCTTGATGCGATGCGAGCGGAGATAGAAGGCTTTTTAGGGTTATCCTTTGGGACAATTAGCGCATATCAATCCAATGCCGCAATGGCGCACTATAGTGCGGACGAGGAAAATGCAAGTGAAATTGAAGCAGAGGGTTTCTATCTTGTTGACTCTGGAGGTCAATACAAAGGCGCGACAACGGATGTGACAAGGACAATCGTGCTTGGAACCGTTAAGGACGAGTGGAGAATGCACTTTACAAAGGTTGCCTGTGCGATGTTAAGACTTGCCGACACAACATTTTTATACGGTTGTACCGGAAGAAATCTTGACATCATCGCAAGACAGCCATTGTGGGAATGCGGTCTTGACTACAAGCACGGAACAGGGCACGGCATCGGCTACATCTTAAATGTACACGAGGGACCGCAAAGTATCCGTTGGCAGTATAAGCCCGAAAACAAAGAAACGGTGTTTGAGGAGGGAATGATCATTTCCGACGAGCCGGGAGTGTACGTTGCGGATAGTCACGGCATCAGAACGGAGAATATTTTGGAGGTCGTAAAGAAGCAGAAAAACGAGTATGGTCAGTTTATGGGATTTCGTCATCTCACGTATGTGCCCATTGACTTAGATGCCATAGACACAAACTATATGGAAGCTTCCGATATCGAGAAGCTGAACGCATATCATAAAACGGTTTACGAAAAGCTGGCGCCGTACTTTGCGGGAGCGGAACTTGAGCAGTTAAAACAGGCAACGCGGGCGGTAAATGAAAATTGCTAAATTATGTAAGAAGTTTATGTTTATTTTATTGACTTTTGGCATAGCATTTGAGATAATGGACAATGTAAGTGATCATAACCGTTGACAGCGGTTTGAAATACAAAAATTTAATTCTAAGG
>JAIEDW010000111.1 GCA_029067805.1 Lachnospiraceae bacterium | reverse complement strand
GAGGATTTGCAAATAACATTAGCATTGTCGCTTCATGGGTCTACACAGGAAAAGCGGCGCGCACTGATGCCGATTGCAGATAAATACAACTTGGAAGAAGTTATAGAAGCATGTCAATATTATTTTGAAAAGACTGGCAGGCGCATAACATTTGAGTATAGTCTGGTAGGCGGCGTAAATGATGCGCAAGAGGATTGCGAAAATCTGTGCAGACTTGTGAGTGGATTAAATTGCCACATTAATCTAATTCCGGTGAATCCGATTAAGGAGAGAGATTATACGGCATCACAAAAAAAAGATGTTATGCGTTTTAAAGAACGACTTGAAAAAAAGCATATCAACGTTACCGTACGCCGTGAGATGGGCAGAGATATTGACGGTGCCTGCGGACAGCTTCGACGTCGTCATCATATAAGTGACCACACAAGCAAGATATAACATCTTGCTTTTTTGATTTGACTGTGCTAACATAGTATGGATTATGGAATACTATGTCTATTGATGCGGTCGTACTTACAGGAGGTTAAAAGTGAAACTATTTTCGATTACTGATGTAGGAAAAAAACGGGAACTGAATGAGGATTATATCTATACATCAGAAAGACCGGTTGGAAATCTGCCCAACCTTTTTATGGTGGCTGATGGTATGGGTGGTCACAACGCGGGCGATTATGCTTCAAAACATGCAGTGGAAAAGGTTGTGGAAGTGATTGAGAACTACACACAGGAAACGGATTCTGAGAATATTCTGCAAAAGGCGATAGACGATGCCAATACGTATATCAATAAAATGGCAAAATCGGATAGTCACCTGAAAGGTATGGGAACGACGCTTGTAGCGGTAACCGTGGATATAGAGGAGAACCATGTGCTTGTAGCCAACGTGGGCGATAGCCGTATGTATATTATTAATGACTTTATTACCCAGATTACAAAGGACCATTCTCTCGTGGAGGAAATGGTTGATATGGGCGGAATTGACAGAGAAGCGGCACGCATGCATCCTGACAAGAATATTATAACAAGAGCAGTCGGGGTGAAAGAATATGTGCTTGTGGACTTTTTTGATATAACGATCACTGAGAAGGAGATGCTATTACTGTGTACGGACGGACTCACAAACATGTTAAAGGACAATGAGATACACAGGATTATCCGTGAAAGCGCCGATATAGAGGAGGCCGGAAGGCGTCTGATTGAAGCGGCGAATGCAAACGGCGGACGCGATAATATAGCTGTGGTTCTTGTGGAACCGTTTGGGGGATTGAAATGATTAAGTCGGGAATGATGATTGGCGACAGATACGAGGTGCTTGAAAAAATTGGCACCGGCGGAATGTCGGATGTATATAAAGCAAAAGATCAAAAGCTCAACCGTCTTGTGGCAATTAAGGTTTTAAAACAGGAGTTTTCGGAGAACAGGAATTTTGTGTCAAAATTTCGAGTAGAAGCACAGGCGGCGGCGGGGCTTATGCACCCAAACATTGTCAATGTTTATGATGTGGGCGAGGAAGATGGGATTCATTATATTGTAATGGAGCTTGTCGAGGGCATTACCCTAAAAAAATACATAGAAAAAAAGTCAAGACTCACCACCAAAGAGGCAATCAGTATTGCAATACAGGTGTCAATGGGAATAGAGGCGGCGCACAATAATCATATTATCCATCGGGATATTAAGCCGCAGAATATTATCATATCAAAAGAGGGAAAAGTAAAGGTGACAGACTTTGGCATTGCCAAGGCTGCATCGAGCAATACCATTACCTCAAATGTTATGGGTTCTGTGCATTATACCTCGCCGGAACAGGCGCGCGGCGGCTTTTCGGATGAAAAGAGCGATATCTATTCGCTTGGTATTACGATGTTTGAGATGCTTGCGGGGCGTGTGCCTTTTAACGGTGATACGACGGTATCAATCGCAATCAAGCATATTCAGGACGAAATGCCGGATATCAGGGAGTTTGTACCAGATTTGCCAATCAGTGTGGAAAACATTGTTAAAAAATGCACACAGAAAAGCCCTGACAGACGCTATCAGTGTATGGCGGACATTATAAAGGATTTAAAGCATTCTCTTATTAATCCGGACGACGTGATCGCACAGCCTGATGTACAGGACGAGATTAGTAAGACTAGAATCGTACCAGCGGCTACAGGTGCCAATAATGAGCCAACAAGGCAGCCAAGAAGGGAAGAATATGCGCAGGAGTCAGATTTAGAATTGATACCGAATAAGGTATCTCCGCAAAGAAGATCTGTTTCCATATCGGAGAATGCTTATCCCGTTGAAGAGCCGGCAAAAAGGCATACTAGTCAAAAAGCTTCAAATACCAATAGAAAGGCTTCCAATAAGAAGGTTTCCGGTAACAAAGGTTCCAATAAAAATACTGCCGGCAGAAACAGCCAAAACAAGTCGGGCAAAAGTGTATCAAGCACAACGGGCGGTCAAAAGAAAAAGAAACAAAACCGTGATGATTATTATGAACAAACGGGATATACACAGGAAATTGTTACAAGACAAAATTTGCGTAAAAATGATTTTGATGATGAAAGAGCCTATTTAAAAGGCAAGGATGAGTATGACTATAATCCGAAAGTAGAAGGATTTACCACAGTGCTCACGGTTCTTGGCGCGATTATCATCGGCTGTATCCTTTTATACTTTGTGGGACAGGCGACAGGCATTTTTGAGGATATCGCTTCTCTGTCCGGCACACATACAAATGACGTACAGGATGGCGAGCGTGCAGTAATGCCCGAGTTTGTGGGGCATAATGTGGAGGAAGTGAAACAAGCCGTAAATGATGCGAGATTAGGCTGTAAGACGGTCTATGTGGAATCGACGCAGTATGAAAAAAATATTGTCATATCGGCAGCATTAGAGGACGGACAGACCGTGCTTGCAAATGATAAAATACTGATAAATACGACAATTGTACTTACCGTGAGCGCAGGAGCGGATGGAGTGAAGGTGCAGGGTGTCGAGGGAATGAGCGAGGCAGAAGGAACTGCGGCGTTGACGAATCAGGGCTTTAAGGTAGTAAAACGTGAGGAAAATTCCGCAGAATATGCAAAAGGAACCATTATTTCGCAGAGTCCTGAAGCAAATGATATGGCCCCGATAGGTTCGGAGATTACGATTGTAATCAGCGCGGGAGGCTCCGATAAAGATGTAATTATGCCAAAAGTGACTGGGCTTTCAAGTGATGCGGCAACGAGCAATTTGGAGGCGGCAGGACTTGTAATCGGCAATATTGACGAGGCGTACAGCGCAGAATTTCCCGAGGGTCAGATCTGCTATCAGAGTTATGAGGAAGGAACGACGGTCAAAGAAGGAACGGTTGTTGATTTAAAAGTAAGTATCGGAAGTGAAAAGGTAAAATATAACTGTAGCCTTATGATACAGGCGCCCACCGACTATATGGGAGGAAATGCGGAGGTAATTCTCACGACTGCCGATGGAAGTACGCAGCTTTGGTATTCGCAAAATGTTACGTCCTTCCCTGTGGCGATTAACCTAAATGATTTTGAAAGTCCCACAGCATACGGAATTGTTACGATTTCCTACTTGAAGCAGGTACAGGAGGTTGTCTTGGACGCGGATGGAAACGAAACGACACAGATGGGTGTAGATGTGGCGCAGATTCACCAGAATGTACAGTTTACACAGAATTAAATTCGGGAAAAATAGATGAAGGGTAAGATAATAAAAGGAATAGCGGGGTTTTACTATGTGGATGTACCCGCAAAAGGTGTGTATGCGTGTAAGGCAAAAGGAATATTCCGAAAGGAAAACATCAAGCCGCTTGTCGGTGATGATGTGGAGATGGAAATCACGGATGTAAAAGATTGTGAAGGAAATATCATGAAAATACTTCCGCGAAAAAGTTCACTCATTAGACCGGCGGTGGCAAACATCGATCAGGCGCTGCTCATCTTTGCGGTTGTGAAACCCGAACCGAATTATAATCTGCTTGACCGATTTTTGATCATGATGCAAAGACAGGGACTTGACTGCGTGATCTGTTTTAATAAGAGTGATCTGGCAGACAAAGCACAGTGTGAGCGTATCAGAGAAATTTATGCCGAAAGCGGCTGTAAGCTCTTGTTTGCAAGCGCTCTCAAAAAAGAGGGCATCGATGAAATCTTGGAGGTGCTCGCTTCCAAAACAACTGCGGTGGCAGGACCGAGCGGTGTAGGAAAATCCTCTCTCGTGAACTGTTTGCAAAAGGAAACGCAGATGGAAACGGGAGAAATCAGCGAAAAAATAGAACGCGGCAGACACACGACAAGACATTCGGAACTGATTGCGATATCGAAGAACACATATATTATGGATACACCGGGATTTAGTTCCCTTTCCCTCTTTGATATTGAAAAAGAGGAACTGAAACGTTTTTATCCCGAGTTTACCCCATATGAGGACAAGTGCAGATTTTTAACATGTACACATATTCACGAGCCTGACTGCGGGGTGAAAAATGCATTAAGTGAGAATTGCATCAGCAGAGTAAGATATGATAATTACGGAATGTTTTACGAGGAACTTAGGAGTAAAGAAACACTGAAAAAGAGTGAGAACAGGAGGTATCAATGAACTATTTAGCGCCCTCAATACTGGCAGCGGATTTTTGTGAACTTGGCTCTCAGCTAGATATTATTGAACAGTCAAAGGTGCCTTACATTCATGTGGATGTTATGGATGGTATGTTTGTGCCGTCGATTTCTTTTGGAATGCCCGTACTTGAGTGTGTGAGAAAGCGCACAAAGCGTTTTCTTGATGTACATATGATGGTTCAAAGTCCTGAGCGTTATGTAGATGAGTTTATGCGGCTGGGAGCAGACGGTATCACGATTCATGTGGAGGCGTGCGATTGTGTTCATGAAACGCTTGCGCGTATTAAAAGTCTGGGTGGAAAGCGCGGTATCGCAATCAATCCCGAAACGCCGATTGAACAGGCGCTTGCGTATATAGAAGAAGTAGATATGGTGCTGGTTATGACTGTGCGTCCCGGTTTTGGAGGGCAGAGTTATATTCCGGAATGTCTTGACAAAATAAGGAATATCCGCAGCGAAATTAACAAGAGAGGGCTGCCGGTGGACGTGGAGATTGACGGAGGTGTGCGGCTTGGAAATCTCAAGGAAAATCTTGATGCTGGCGCAAATGTCATTGTGACGGGATCTGCGGTATTCAAGGGTGACATTGATAAAAACATTAAATCCTTTTTGCAAATTATGAATGGAGCATGATAGTGTGAATCCGAAATTGGATAAAAGAACAAGTTTATTTGAACAGATACCAATCCCCAAAGCAGTGGTGACGCTGTGTGTGCCTACGATTATCAGTTCGCTGGTCATGGTGCTATATAACCTGGCAGATACCTATTTTGTGGGAATGTTAAACGATCCAGTGCAGAATGCGGCGGTAACGCTTGCAGGACCAGTACTTCTTGCATTTAATGCGGTCAATAATCTGTTCGGCGTAGGCAGTTCGAGTATGATGAGCAGAGCGCTTGGACGGAAAGATTATGATACAGTCCACAGAAGCTCTGCATTTGGTTTTTATTGCGCTTTGTTTTGCGGTATTATTTTTTCACTGGTTTGTACTGTCGGGAAATTGCCGCTGTTGGCACTTCTCGGAGCAGATGAAGTTACGGTGCAGGCGACTGCCGCTTATATGAGATGGACAGTTACATGCGGCGCGGTGCCGGCAATCTTAAACGTGGTTATGGCATATATGGTACGCTCGGAAGGTGCGTCCCTTCATGCAAGCATCGGAACAATGAGCGGCTGTCTGTTAAACATTGTGCTGGACCCGATTTTTATCCTTCCGTGGGGATTGAATATGGGGGCAGCAGGTGCGGGACTTGCTACATTTCTTTCGAACTGTGTTGCATGTGGTTATTTCTTTGTGCTGCTGTATGTGAAAAAAGATAAAACATGTGTTTGCATCAAGCCGAGTCGGTTTAGCTTGCGAAAAGAGATTGTGCTTGGCGTGTTTGGTGTCGGGATTCCGGCTTCCATACAAAATCTGCTGAATGTGACAGGTATGACGATTCTAAACAATTTTACATCAGCATTTGGTGCAGATGCCGTTGCGGCAATTGGAATTACGCAGAAAATATATATGGTGCCGATGTATGTCTGCATGGGAATTTCACAGGGAATCATGCCGTTGGTAAGTTATAATTATGCCAGTGGAAACCGCAAGCGAATGAAGTCGGCAATCGTGTTTGCGGGCAGTATTAGTGTCGGATTCATCACGGCGGCGGCATTGCTTTTCTTTGTGGGAGCAAACGGCGTGGTGCGCTTTTTTATGGATAATGTCGCTATCATAGGATACGGCGTGCGGTTTTTAAGAGGGTTCTGCCTTGGATTGCCGTTTTTGTGTATGGACTTTTTGGCGGTCGGCGTGTTTCAGGCGCTTGGTTATGGCAAAAAAGCGTTGGTATTTGCAATCATGCGAAAGATTGTTCTTGAGATACCTGCGCTGTTTCTTTTAAATTACCTGTTTCCGCTTTACGGACTTGCATATGCGCAGTTTAGCGCGGAGTTTGTGCTTGCGGTTGCGGCGGTGATAGAGCTTTCTCTGATTTTTAAAAATGCGGACAAGAAAGAAAAATATGTTGAAGATGTGTAAGGAAAGATGCTTTCATGTTTATCAATTATATCCTGTGAAAAGGATACTTACATAAGCAACCGGATAAAAAGGGGGAATCAAATATGAAAAACAAGAGTATATCAAAGACATTAGCTGTATTACTTTCTTGTGTGCTTTTTATATCTTCCAATGCAGTTTACGTGTATGCAGAACCAAGCAGTAATGAAAGTGAATCAGAATGTGAAACGGTGGAATTCATTACTGAGTATGAGGAGACTGCTTCAGAAGAAATTTGTGAGAGTGAAGGCATAGAAGAAAAGATAGAAACTGAAAGTTCGGAAGAAGCAAAGAGTGAAGTTATAGAAGAGCCTAAAAGTGCAACAATTGAATTGGAAAGTGAAATTGAAGAAACAACACAGAGTGATGGAACAGAAGAAAGCAGTAATGTTGATATATGCAGTGAAACAGAGGAAAATACCGATGCCTCTGAGCCGGATAACGATTGGAAACAGGATGCAGCTACGGGTATTCAATGGAAAATTTCAAAGGGGATTCTTACGGTCAATTATAAAGGTTTTCTGGAAGCTGATAATGTACCCTGGGCGGACATTTCGGAAGATGTAAAAATATTAATTCTTCAAGAAGGAATAACAGGTTTTAGCGAAGATGTTACATATGATTTACCCAATTTAACAAAAATACAAATACCGGCATCTTGTACCAATATAGAAGATGTCTGGTCTGCATTTGATTTTAATGATCAGTTGGAAAAAATAGATGTATCATCAGGGAATTCCAAATTCTCGTCTGTGGATGGAGTATTATACAATGAAAGCGGAGAAAAACTGCTTTTCTATCCACATAATAAACCAGACGAAGCATTCACACTGCCGGATGCCTGTACTGAAATTGATGATTTGTATTCTAATAAAGTCAAGGAATTAAATTTAGGTTCAAATTTAAAGACTATAAATAGTTTTGTAGGTGGTGAAAACATCACTATAATTAGAATACCTGCAACGCTTCAGAATATTGGAGGTGCTGTTTTTGATGTCACGGAAAAGCTGTCCAATATTATCATTGATACCAATAACCCGTATTTGTGTTATGAAATTTTTTCGTTATTAAGCAAAGATAAAAAAATAATATATGAAGTGATGCCTTGTAATAGTACAACATA
>JAIEDW010000110.1 GCA_029067805.1 Lachnospiraceae bacterium | reverse complement strand
CAGAAAGTAGCCGGGTGATGAGAGGCGCAGGGGAAAACATCAGTGAATACATCTCGGAGCTGCACACCAAAATCATGAATTTGAGAGTAGGCTGTGACGGGGCGCCCGAACGTTATATTGGGAGGAGTATCGGATTTTTGTGATTGTTCTTTAAATCCCGTACTTACTGAGGCACAGGATGTGAGTTCTGTGTGAATAAAGGTGGTAACACGTGGTAAACGACCTCGTCCTTTGAATGAAGATGATTCAAGGACGAGGATTTTTTGTTTGGAAAAAGGAGGAAAACAAAATGCAGTTGTATGATGAATTGGTAGCAAGAGGACTGATTGCACAGGTGACAGACGAAAAGGAAATTAAGGAACTGATCAATTCCGGAAAGGCAGTATTTTATATTGGCTTTGATCCGACGGCAGATAGCCTACACGTGGGACATTTTATGGCGCTTTGTCTGATGAAGCGTCTGCAGATGGGCGGAAACAAGCCGATTGCGCTTCTTGGAGGCGGCACGGGTATGATCGGCGACCCATCGGGAAAGACGGATATGCGGAAGATGCTCACAAAAGAGGATATTGACCACAATATCGAGTGCTTTCAAAAGCAGATGAGCCGTTTTATTGAGTTTGGCGAAGATAAGGCAATCATGGTAAACAACGGCGACTGGCTGTTAGATTTAAATTATGTGGAACTTTTAAGAGAGGTCGGACCGCATTTCAGCGTCAACAGAATGCTTGCGGCGGAGTGCTATAAGCAGCGTATGGAGCGTGGATTAAGCTTTTTGGAGTTTAATTACATGATCATGCAGAGTTATGACTTCATGGAGCTCTTTAAAAGATATGGTTGCAATATGCAGTTTGGCGGCGATGACCAGTGGAGCAACATGCTTGGCGGTACGGAGCTGATTCGCCGTAAACTCGGAAAAGACGCGTATGCGATGACGATTAATCTGCTGTTAAATTCAGAAGGCAAAAAGATGGGAAAAACGGAGTCGGGCGCAGTGTGGCTTGATCCCGAGAAGACTTCACCGTATGATTTCTACCAGTACTGGAGAAACGTTTCTGACGCGGATGTCATAAAATGCATTAAGATGCTCACATTCCTTCCACTTGAAGAGATTGAGAAGATGGAGAAATGGGAGGGCAGCGAGCTGAATAAGGCAAAAGAGATTCTTGCGTTTGAACTGACGCAGCTTGTTCACGGGACAGATGAGGCAAACAAAGCGCAGGAGGCGGCAAAAGCGTTGTTTGCGGGCGGTGCAAACTCGGAAAACATGCCAAAGACCACGCTATCAGACGACGACTTTGCAGACGGAAATATTGATATTCTCTCGCTTCTTGTAAAAGCCGGAATGACCGCATCAAAATCGGAAGCAAGACGTGCAGTGGAACAAGGCGGCGTGTCCGTAAACGGCGAGAAAGTAACCGATGTGAAAGCTGTCTATGCAAAAGACGCATTTAACAAGGAGTTTATTGTAAAGAAAGGTAAAAAGAGTTTTCAGAAGATTTGTCTGTAAAATGAATAAAATAACTCCCTTTTTGGAATTGTTTACACGTTAAAATAGGTATCATTGCACTGCTAAATCGAAAGTTGAAGGATGAATATGGAAGTAAAGCTGATTAGAATAGGCATTGATGACGCAGAGAAATTATGGAAAATACAGGTTAAGGCATTTCAAGGTTTATATGAGAAATATCAAGATACGGAAACAAGCCCTGCAACTGAAAAGATTGATAAGATCATAATGAGATTAAATCAACGGTTTACCTATTATTACTTTATAGAGGCAAATGCTGTAATCGTAGGCGCTATACGAGTTGTTGATAAACAGGAGGAAGGCAAGGCAAAAAGGATATCCCCTATTTTTATTATGAAAGAATATAGGAATAAGGGTTATGCGCAAAAGGCGATACAATTAGCTGAAGAAATTCATGGCAGTTCAGATTGGGAGTTAGAGACTATTTTGCAGGAAAAAGGAAATTGCTATTTATATGAAAAGATGGGATATCATCAAACCGGAAAAACAGAAACAATCAACGATAAATTGACATTAGTATTTTATAAAAAAGATTATCCAAATATATCAGGACGGGGAATTTGAAATTGTGAGGAAAGTATAAATGGATATAGCTTTATATTATCAAGAAAAAGGGAATAAAGAGCCGTTTATTCTTTTGCACGGGAACGGAGAGAATGGCACATATTTCAAACATCAAATAGATTATTTTAGTGACAGATACAGAGTGATTGCTTTAGATACACGAGGACACGGTAAATCACCAAGAGGTACAGCGCCTTTTACCATTGAGCAATTTTCTTGCGACTTATATGATTTTATGGCAAGTCTTGAAATTCCAAATGCAGTTATTTTGGGATTTTCTGATGGAGCAAATATAGCAATGAAATTTGCAATAAAATATCCCAATAAGGTAAAGGCATTGATATTAAATGGGGGAAATCTGAATCCGAAAGGAGTAAAAAGAACGACACAGATTCCAATTGAAATAGGATACAAAATAGCAAGACAATTTGCTTCGAAATCGGCTGATGCAAAAAAGAATGCTGAAATGCTTGGTTTAATGGTGAATGAGCCGAATATTGAACGAAACGAATTATCAAAAATAACAGCTCCCACGCTGGTAATTTGTGGAGGAAATGACATGATCAAGGGATCCCATACAAAAGAGATTGCGAAAAACATACCGAATGCGAAATTGTCTATTATAAAAGGGAATCATTTTATTGCAAATAAGAGATATGCTACATTCAATAAAGAGGTTGAAGAATTTTTACAAATCTATCAAAAGAAAGCAGAAGATTAAGATAGAATATGCGAAAAAACAGATCATTTATGGAGAATGCACTGTATTTATACAGTGCATTCTCTTAATGCGTCGCTGCCGAGCGACGCATTTTACACCTTATAAATTTCCATATCCGCATTATAATATTCAATAATGCGCTGTATCTTATCGGTCGGATTCGAAACGGCTTCCATCGAAATATCGTGATTCATGAAGTCAATGACGGAGGCTAAAAACTTGCTCATATCCGCTTCCATATAATAAGGCTTTTTCAAAAGTTCGGGTGGACGGTAGCTTAGGTTGGTTGTTATAACTTTGTCAAACACACCTTCTTCATATGCCTTGTCAAATGCGTCAAGACCGTTTGTGAACAGTCCGAACGTGGTGCAGATAAACACGCGTCGTGCCTTCATCGCTTTCAACTGTTTTGACGTGTCAAGCATACTGTCACCGGAAGAAATCATATCGTCAATGATGATAATATCTTTTCCCTCAATATCATTTCCCAAAAACTCGTGCGCAACAATCGGATTTTTCCCACCCACAATGGTAGAGTAGTCGCGGCGTTTGTAAAACATACCGGTATCGGCACCGATTACTGTTGAAAAATAGATTGCTCTGTCAAGTGCGCCCTCGTCGGGTGAAATTACGATAATATGATCCTTGTCCAGCACTAAATCCTTTTCTGAGCGAAGAAGCGCTCTCGTAAACTGATAGTGTGCCGTGAAATTGTCAAACCCGCTTAAGGGGGCAGCATTTTGGATTCGCGGATCATGTGCGTCAAATGTGATGAAATTGTTGACACCCATATGCGCAAGCTCTTTGAATGCATAGGCACAATCCAAACTTTCTCTTCCGGAGCGTCTGTGCTGGCGGCCCTCATACAAAAAGGGCATGATAACATTAATGCGGTGTGCATTACCGTTTGTAGCAGCAATCACGCGCTTTAAATCTTGATAATGGTCATCGGGCGACATATGGTTTACATAACCATGCATGTTGTAGGTCAGACTGTGATTGCACACGTCAACCAGAATATACAAATCTTTTCCGCGAACCGTTTCTTCCAAAACGGCTTTTCCTTCTCCGCTGTTAAAACGGGGAACGGAAAATTGAAAAAGATAATCCTTTTCCACATATCCCTGAAACGCCGGATCATTGTTATATACATTGTTTATGCTGTTTCTGTGTTCCACGATATAATCATTTACTTTTTTGCCAAGTTCGGCTGCGCTGTCCAACACCATCAGTTTTAACGGCGCAACAGGCATTGTATTTTCAATTTCATTTAAACGGGGCATTATTCTGTTTCCTTTCTCGTATGTTACATTTATTTTATATCATTCAGGTAGTGACACGTCAAGAAAAATCTTGTACTATATACATATGAGTTTAGTGCGAAGAGATTTTCTAAGGCGCCTGAAAAACGCCGCCTAAGAAAATCTAAAACTTCACACTCGAAGAATGCCCAAAGTTCGGGCATTCTTCATGCTGATTTGAAATTCCTCATAAGCGAAATCATGGGGAGAGCGAGAAAAATAAATTTGCAAGTTGAAGAAAGTGAGTATGGTTATCAATATATGAAAAAACAGCACATGCATATTGTGGATAAAATAGAATCCGGGAGCATCGCGGAGGAGCTGGAGATTGAAAGCGGCGACGTTCTTCTCGAAATAAACGGAAATAAAATTGAGGATATTTTTGACTATCAGTATTACATACAGGACGAGTATATTGAGGTGTTGATCCGCAAGCAGTCCGGCGAGGAGTGGCTTTTGGAGATTGATAAGGACTACGACGAGGATTTGGGGATCACCTTTGAGAACGGGTTGATGGACGATTACCGTTCGTGCCACAATAAATGCATTTTCTGTTTTATTGACCAGATGCCGCAAGGAATGCGGGATACGCTTTATTTTAAGGACGACGACTCACGTCTTTCTTTTTTACAGGGAAATTATGTGACGCTCACCAATATGTCGGAAGACGACATCGAGCGCATTATCAAATATCGTCTATCCCCAATCAACGTATCCTTTCAGACAACGAATCCCGAGCTGCGCTGCAAAATGTTAAACAATCGTTTTGCGGGTGAAGCGTTAAAAAAGGCATGGAAACTTGCCGAAGCCGGAATAACCATGAATGGTCAGATTGTCCTTTGCAAAGGCGTCAATGACGGCGCGGAGCTTGAGCGCAGTATCCGTGATTTGGCAAACTATCTGCCGACACTTGAGAGCGTATCTGTGGTGCCCGTGGGACTTTCGAAATTTCGGGAGGGATTATATCCCCTGGAGCCGTTTACAAAAGAAGATGCAAAAGAAGTGCTTAAAACGATACACAAGTGGCAGGACAAGCTTTATCCCGAATATGGTCTGCATTTTATCCATGCCAGTGACGAGTGGTATATCATGGCGGACGAGGAGCTGCCGTGCGAGGAGCGTTATGACGGCTATTTGCAGCTGGAAAACGGCGTCGGGATGCTCCGGCTTTTGCTGGATGAATTTGACGAAGCATTTGAGGAAATCAGGCATGAAAAAGAGCGTATTTCCGGCATTGGAAAAAGAGAACTTTCGATTGCGACAGGAATGCTTGCATACCGCTTTATCAAAGAGATGGCGGATAAGATCATGGCGGAGTTTGACAACATTGCAATCCATGTTTATCCCATCAAAAATGACTTTTTCGGAGAAATGATCACAGTGTCTGGCTTACTTACGGGACAGGATTTAAAGACGCAGCTTACAGGACAGATTTTAGGCGAGCGGCTGCTGCTCCCACAAAATATTTTAAAGAGTGGAGAACCCGTATTTCTGGACGATATGACGACGGGAGAACTGGAAAAAGCTTTACAAGTTTCGATAGATATTGTAAAATCAAGCGGAAAGGATTTTATAGATTCCATATTTTACCGGATATAGATTTAAAAATTATGAGAGGTTGTAATATAAATGGAAAAAAACAGTAAAAAGCCGATTGTCGCGGTTGTTGGGCGTCCGAATGTAGGGAAGTCCACGCTATTTAACGCCCTTGCGGGAGAAAAAATATCAATCGTAAAGGACACGCCGGGCATTACAAGAGATCGGATTTATGCCGATATCAGCTGGCTGAATTGGAATTTTACCCTAATCGATACAGGCGGAATTGAGCCCGACAGCAAGGATATCATTCTCTCACAGATGCGTGAACAGGCACAGATTGCGATTGATACAGCGGACGTGATTCTTTTCATGGTAGATGTCAAACAGGGACTTGTCGATGCGGACGCAAAGGTTGCGGATATGCTGCGGCGGAGCCGTAAACCGATTGTGCTGGTAGTAAACAAGGTTGACAGCTTTGCCAAATATGAAGCGGATGTGTATGAGTTCTTTAATCTGGGCATCGGTGACCCGCACGCGATTTCTGCGGCAAATAGAATGGGCATCGGAGAAATGCTGGACGCAGTGACGGATTTGTTTGACAAAGATGCGCTTGAGGAGGAGGAAGACGACAGACCGCGTGTGGCAATCGTGGGAAAGCCGAATGTGGGAAAATCTTCCATAATTAATAAAATTACGGGCGAGAACCGCGTGATTGTTTCCGACATTGCGGGAACGACAAGAGATGCAATTGACACGGAAATCAATTATAAGGGTAAAGAGTACGTGTTTATCGATACAGCGGGACTTCGGCGGAAAAATAAGATCAAAGAAGAACTGGAGCGTTTTATGATCATACGTACAGTCAGTGCGGTGGAACGTTCCGATGTGGTCATTCTCGTGATTGACGCGACGGAGGGTGTGACCGAACAGGACGCGAAGATTGCGGGCATTGCACATGACAGGGGAAAAGGCATTATCATAGCGGTAAACAAGTGGGATGCCATTGAAAAAGACGACAAGACAATCTATCGGTTTACCGAGAAAGTCAGAAATATCCTGTCCTTTATGACGTATGCGGAGATCGTTTTTATCTCGGCGGTTACGGGACAGCGAATCGGAAAGCTGTTTGAAACGATCGATATGGTGATTGAAAATCAGTCGCTGCGTATATCGACCGGTGTAGTCAATGAGATTGTCAGCGAGGCAGTCGCATTACAGCAGCCGCCTTCCGATAAGGGAAAGCGATTGAAGATTTTTTATACAACACAGGTTGGTATCAAGCCGCCGACCTTTGTGGTGTTTGTGAATGATAAGGAACTGATGCATTTTTCATACACCAGATACCTTGAGAATCAAATCAGAGAGGCGTTCGGTTTTAAGGGAACCTCGCTGAAATTTATCATTAGAGAACGCAAAGATGAAAAATAGACTTTGGTCTGAATAAACAATTTGCGGGAAAGGCAAGATGAAAATAATGATACGATTGATATGTTTATTGATAGGCTATGCGTTTGGGTGCTTTCAAACGGCCTACATTTATGGAAGGCTACACGGAATTGATATCCGAAATTACGGGAGCGGAAACGCCGGTACGACGAATTCTCTGCGTGTTCTCGGAAAAAAGGCGGGAATTATCGTTTTACTTTGCGATATGTTAAAGACAGGACTTGCGATTATTCTGGTGCGGGTTTTGTTTCGGGAACAGTACGGCGATATCTTGTATCTGCTTGCAATTTATGCGGCAGCGGGTTCCGTTTTAGGTCATAATTTTCCTTTCTACTTAGGCTTTAAGGGCGGAAAAGGCATTGCGTGCACGGCAGGACTGATCATATTTTTTCATCCTTACCTGGTTTTGCCACAGGCAGTCAGCTTTTTGACCATCTTTTTTACAACGCATTATGTGTCGCTCGGTTCTCTTGTCACAGAGGTGCTGCTGATCGCGGAGATGGTTATTTTCGGGCAGTTGGGCGTGTTCGGCATGTCCCAGCGTGCATTAAACGAACTTTATATTGTAACGATATTATTGGCGGCGCTTGCGTTTTGGGGGCACCGTGCAAATATCAAGAGGCTTATTCACAAGGAAGAACGCAAAACATATTTAAACAAAAAAGAAAAAGATTCGCAGTAGGAATGGAGGATTAAAATGGCGAAAGTAGGGATTATAGGAGCCGGAAGCTGGGGAATTGCGTTGTCGGTGCTGTTACACAATAACGGTCACGAGATTACCGTGTGGTCGGCGCTTGAAAAAGAGATTGAAATGCTAAACCGTGACCATGAGCAGAAAGACAAACTGCCAGGCGTGAAGCTTTCCGAGGATACATGTTTTACAACGGATTTAACGACAGCGGTGGACGGCAAAGATATCCTTGTGCTCGCGGTACCGTCCTCATTTACGAGAAGTACGGCGCATTTTATGAAAGAACATGTAGCAAAAGACCAAATCATCGTAAATGTGGCAAAGGGTATTGAGGAATCAACATTGATGACGCTCTCACAGGTAATCGAGGACGAAATCCCACAGGCAGATGTCGCCGTTTTATCGGGACCATCCCATGCGGAGGAGGTCGGCAGAGGCATTCCTACAACAATCGTGGTAGGAGCGGACACAAAGAAGACTGCCGAGTATATTCAGAACGTGTTTATGAGCGATGTGTTCCGTGTCTATACAAGTCCCGATGTGCTTGGCATTGAGCTTGGCGCGGCGCTCAAAAACGTCGTTGCGCTTGCAGCGGGAATCGCTGACGGTCTTGGTTACGGTGATAATACGAAGGCGGCGCTGATTACGCGTGGTATTACAGAAATCGCAAGGCTTGGAATTGCGATGGGCGGAAAATTCGAAACATTCTGCGGACTTTCTGGAATCGGCGACTTGATCGTGACCTGCGCTAGTATGCACAGCAGAAACAGGCGTGCGGGCATTCTGATCGGTCAGGGTAAGACCATGGACGAGGCGATGGACGAGGTTAAAATGGTCGTTGAGGGCGTATTTTCCGCAAAGGCGGCGATGGGACTTGCAAAAAAATACGATGTGGAGCTTCCGATTATCGAACAGGTAAACGAAGTACTCTTTGACAACAAGAGTGCGGCGACGGCAGTGCGGGATTTAATGCTTCGTGATAAAAAAATAGAAACAGTCAGTGATGATGAATGGAAATAGTCTAAAATAGAAATGTATGGAGGATTAAGATGGGAAACACGGCATTTAGCAGTACACAGGATTACGTGGCAAGCGAAGAGCTTTTGGCAAGCGTGAATGTGGCAATCGCGTTGAAAAAGCCGCTTTTGATCAAAGGAGAGCCGGGCACGGGCAAAACAATGCTTGCTCAGGCTGTGGCAAATTCTCTTGGGAAAAAGTTAATTATTTGGAATATCAAATCGACGACAAAGGCACAGGACGGTTTGTATATGTACGACACCATTCAGCGATTATACGATGGACAGTTCGGCGAGGAAGGCGTTGACGATATCGCGAGATATATTAAGCTTGGAAAACTCGGCGAGGCATTTGAGAGCGAGGAACAGGTCGTGCTTTTGATTGACGAAATCGACAAGGCGGATCTGGAGTTTCCAAACGACCTTTTGTGGGAGCTTGACCAGATGGAATTTTATATTCACGAAACAAAGCGTACAGTAAAGGCGAAGCACAGACCGATTGTGATCATTACGTCCAATGCGGAAAAGGAGTTGCCCGACGCCTTTTTGAGAAGATGTATTTTCCATTATATTAACTTCCCCGATGAAGCGCTGATGGAGGAGATTATCAAGACGCATTATCCCGATGTGGAAGAAAATCTCATGAAAAATGCGATGAAGGTATTTTACGATATCCGTGCCCTTCGCGATATCCGCAAAAAGCCGAGCACGTCGGAATTGATTGACTGGATTAACGCATTGCAGATTGGCGGCATCTCCGCCGATACGCTCCGCGAAAAGCTTCCGTTTGTGGGAGTAGTCGTTAAGAAGGATGAGGATTTGGAAACCGTAAAAAATATGAGCAATCTTTGATAGAGGAATCTGAATGTTTGCAAAATTTTTCTATAAATTAAAGGAAAAAGGACTTGAGGTAACGCTCAGTGAGTGGCTGGACTTACAGGCAGCGCTGGACAAAGGACTCTGCGAGAGTTCTCTGACGCAGTTTTACTATGTGGCAAGAATGATTCTGGTAAAGAGTGAAACCGAGTTCGACAAATTTGATATGGCGTTCGAGGAATGCTTTAAGGGCATCAAAACTGAAACGGAAGTCGGAAAGAACATGCTTTCGTGGCTAGATAAGCCAGAAATGAGCGCATTACTCCATGAGGAAGAAAAGCACTGGCTCAATCAGATTGAGGAAATCCATGTTGACAAGGACGATGTCGAGGAGAAGTTTAAGGAACGCTTGAAAGATCAGAATGAAGAGCATAACGGCGGAAATTTCTGGATCGGCACGATGGGAAAGACGCAGTTTGGAAACACGGGCGGAAATGTCGGCGGAGTGAGAGTCGGCGGCGCAACAGGCTATCAGTCGGCGTTTGCGGTTATCGGTGCAAGAAAATATAAGGATTTCCGCGACGACAGGGTGATCGACAACAGACAGTTTCAGATGGCATTGCGCAGACTTCGGCAGTTTTCCACGAAGCTTGATATTCCAAAGACAGAGCTTGATATCGACACGACGATTGACAAAACCTGTAATAACGGCGGCTATCTGCAAATCGAGATGATGAAACCGCGCAAGAATGCTGTAAAGCTGATGTTGCTTATGGATTCGGGCGGTACGATGATACCATATACGAAATTGATGAATGATCTGTTCCAGTCAGTCAATAAGTCGAATCATTTTAAAGATGTAAAAGTGTACTATTTCCATAACTGTATTTATTCCAAGCTGTATAAGACGCCCGAGTGCGAAAACGGCGATTGGATCGATACGGATTGGCTTTTTCGAAATGCGGGCAGTGATTACAAAGTCATCATTGTCGGCGACGCGGCGATGGCGCCCGAGGAGCTTTACTCCGATACGGGAAATTACAGAGGTCCAAACGGCGGACTTTCGGGATATCAATGGCTACAGCTCGTGAAACGGCATTACAAAAAGGTCGTTTGGATGAATCCCAAAATGGCTCCCGGCAGAGCGCCTTGGCGTGAAGCGGAAACTGCCGTAAAAGAAATCTTTCCGATGTATAAGCTTACCGTGAAAGGACTCAATGAGGCTATGGTAAAGCTGATGGCAAATAAATAACAAAAGCAAGAATTAAAAAAGAACCGTCTTGGTTCTTTTTTTGTCCAACACTGCATAAGCTTAATTAGATTTGAAATTGAAGCATTCTGAACAGAAATAAAGAAAGGGGAAAATATGAGCAAGCTTGATGCAAGTCAGGAATTTAATTTATACAGGGATATCAGTCAGCGGACGGGAGGCGAAATTTACATAGGCGTGGTAGGACCTGTGAGAACGGGAAAATCTACCTTTATCAAGCGTTTTATGGATTTAATGGTTATTCCGCACATGGAGAATGAACATGAACGGACGAGAACGCTTGACGAACTGCCGCAGAGCAGCGGCGGAAAGACGATTACGACAACCGAGCCGAAGTTTATCCCGAAAGAGGCGGCTGACGTTGAAATCAGCGACGGTATTAATGTAAAAGTGCGGCTGATTGACTGTGTTGGTTATATGGTGGACGGCGCGACAGGACATATGGAGGAGGACACGGAGCGGCTTGTGAAGACGCCGTGGTTTCCGAATGAAATTCCGTTCACGCAGGCGGCGGAAATTGGCACGAAAAAAGTTATACAGGATCATTCCACGATTGGAATTGTTGTCACGACAGACGGAAGCTTTGGGGAAATCCCGCGTATGGCTTACAAAGAACCCGAAGGGCAGACGATTTCGGAATTGAGTCATCTCGGAAAACCGTTTATTGTGCTGGTAAACACGACAAAGCCGTACGGTGACGAGGCAAAGGGAGTTGCCGCGGAGATTGAGAAAAACTATCAGGTTAAGGCGATACCTGTGAATATTGACCAGTTAAGACGTGAGGATATCACCATGATCCTGGAACAGGTGATGTATGAATTCCCTGTTTCGGCAGTAGAGTTTTACACGCCGAAATGGATGGATATCATGTCGATGGATAATCCGATGAAGAAGGAGATTGTCGAGAAACTGAAGGATATCATGGAGAATATACGTTCTGTTCGAGATTTGATGGAGAAGGACGTATGCGCAATTCTTGAGAAAGACAGTGAATATATCAAGCGTTGTAAATATGACAATATCAACATTGCAGACGGTTCCGCGGCATTCTTGCTTGAAGGTGACACGAAGTATTACTATGAACTGTTAAGCTCAATGACGGGAGAGAATATTAAGGGCGAGTATCAATTGATGCAGCTTTTGGCAAGCCTTGCGGATATGAAGAAGGAATACAAGAAAGTACTGAGCGCGTTGGCGAGCGTGCGTCAGAAAGGATACGGCGTGGTGACGCCCGAGCGCGATGAGATAACGCTTGAAAATCCGACTTTAATCAAGCACGGAAATAAATACGGCGTTAAAATTAAGGCGCAAAGCCCTTCGATTCATATGATAAAAGCAAACATTGAAACCGAGATTGCGCCGATTGTTGGCACCCAGCAGCAAGCGCAGGATTTGATCGGCTACATATCCGATGCGGAAACCTCAAAAGAAGGTATTTGGGAAACAAATATCTTCGGAAAGACGGTTGAACAGCTTGTAAATGATGGAATAACGAGCAAGATTTCCATGATCGGCGAGGAGAGTCAGATAAAATTACAGGATACGATGCAGAAGATTGTGAATGATTCTAATGGCGGAATGGTATGTATTATCATATAGGTTCATCTATATTATGAAGTTCCCGATATGAGACAGGTGACTGTCTTGTATCGGGAATTTTTGGCATTTAGCATTTCTTTTAAAAAGTTAAAAAAATCTTAATCATTTCCCTAGTTGGAACTTAAAATAATATGCGTTATACTCTTATTGTGAAACAAAATTGAACCGGGGAGAGAAAACAATGTACAACATACTGGTATGTGATGATGAAAAGGATATCGTATCGGCACTAAAGATTTATTTAACGACCGAGGGTTATAAGGTGTATGAGGCGTATAACGGTGAGGAGGCGCTTACGCTAATTGAGAAAAAAGAAATACACCTGGTGCTGATGGACGTGATGATGCCTGTAATGGACGGAATTACGGCGATGGTAAAGCTGCGGGAAAAAAGCAATGTGCCCGTGATCATGCTTACGGCAAAAAGCGAGGATACCGATAAGGTGCTGGGATTAAATATCGGAGCGGACGATTATGTGACGAAACCATTTAATCCCGTGGAATTGCAGGCGCGGGTAAAGTCTCAGTTAAGAAGGTATATGCAGCTTGGCGGCAATACCGGAAATACGGGAAACGATACGCTTGTCATCGGCGGTATCGAACTTGACGATACAACGAAGGAGGTTCGTCTGGACGGGGAGCCTGTGGCGCTGACGCCGACCGAATACGATATCTTAAAGCTTTTAATGAAAAATCCCGGGAAGGTGTATTCTCCTTCGCAGATTTATGCCGCCGTATGGCATGACAATCCGTACGGCACAGAAAATACGGTAGCGGTGCATATCAGACATTTGCGGGAAAAACTCGAGTATAATCCCGCGGAACCAAGATATCTCAAAGCCGTGTGGGGACGGGGGTATAAAATCAGTCAGTGAGGGAACAGGATGAAAAAAGTATTGCAAGGTTACTACTCACAGTCGAAATGCGCATAAACTGCGCATTTACGACCCGATACATTGGATTGAACAAGCATTTGTGCCTCGCCGTAGGCGATTTTAAATGCACAAATGCCGTTACTATGAGCAGCTGAAAGCTGTGAATAGTAACATGGGAAGAAAGGTTGGTTATGAAAATGAATAAAATAAGGGGTTCGTTTATTGCGAAGCTGATCGCATGGATCATATGCATCGGCTGTCCGCTCGGTGTGGCGGCGTTTGGGATTTTGACAGTCGCCGGCGCATCGGAGGGATATTATAATATGACGCGCGAGGAAGTGCTTGAGGAGGCTTATCGAAATGCCAATGCGGCATATTCGGCAGAGGCGTATCAAAATATGAAAGATCACAGAAATCAGAAAAATCTTACTGCGGAAGGGTTTCGGTATGGTATTTTTCAGACGGAGGATATTGCAAAAGCGGATTTTCGTGACAAATCGCTTTATATTGATACCAATATGACGGAAGAGGAACTGCAAAATATGGATAAAGCGAATCTTTATCTGTATGAGCTTTGTGAGTATGCAAACGGTAGCAGTAAGGGTTCTTTCTATGGGCGTGTCAGTGACTGGGAGGATTTATCGGTTCTTGAAAAAATCACGGGACATTTGGAAGAACAGAATGAAATTGTCTGGAACAGTCAATATGCGGATGCGGTATGTTATGACACGACAAAGGGAATTTTTTACTA
>JAIEDW010000011.1 GCA_029067805.1 Lachnospiraceae bacterium | reverse complement strand
AGTTCATATCGTGCACAGTCAAGCGAAATCATAAGCAGATAACTCGGACTCGTACTCTGCACCAGCTTCAGATTTTCGGCGACACGCAAAAGCGCATCCTCTCTTACGCCGTGATTTTTGATATGCAGTACCGAACTTTGCGTAAGTGCTCCCGTCACTTTATGCATACTCTGCACACAGATATCCGCGCCACATTCCAAGGCACCTCTCCTTTTATCTGCTTTTTCCATCTTGTCAAAATATAGATGTGCGCCATGTGCTTCGTCAACCAAAAGCAATGCATTATTCTCATGACAAATATCCGCTATTTTTTGCAAATCAGAACATATTCCATAGTATGTCGGACTTACCAGAAACAATGCGCTGCAATGCGGGTGTTCTTTAAAAAGCACACGCACCCGCTCGGGCGGTATCGCACCCTGTAATCCCCAGTCCCCGATTACTTCCGGCATAATATATACCGGCTTTGCACCCGAGAGCACAAGTCCCATCATCGCAGACTTGTGCGCATTTCTTGCCACCATGATTTCCTCTTCCTCAAACGCCGCACTGATGATCATCGCCTCATTTCCACAAGTCGTTCCGTTTACAAGAAAAAAACTCTCATCCGCACCATATAAATCTCTCAAAAGCTCCTGCGCCTCGCGGATTGCCCCCTTAGGCGCGTGCAGATCGTCCGTATATGGCGTTTCGGTGACATCATAGGAAAATATCCGGCTTCCCACCTGTTCTGTCCAGCGGCTGCTTATTCCGCGTTCCAGCCGATGCCCGGGTATTCGGAAATAGGCTGGCTTTGTATCTATCAAATCCCGTACTGCTTCAAGCAGCGGTGTCTTTTGCTGATTCATTTCAATAACTCCTTTAAAAGGTTTTTGTTCGTTTAAAAAAATTTAACCACATTATAGCATTTTGTGATAAAATAGTAAAAGATTATTTTCACATGGAGGTTCAATCGTCACATGTCTTATTTATACGAAACACATCTTCACACGGCAACTGCCAGCAAATGCGCGGTCAGCACCGGTGCGGAATACATCGCATACTACAAAGATCTTGGTTTTCACGGCATCTTTGTCACGGATCACTTTTTTAACGGCAACAGCTGTGTACCGAAAAATCTGCCGTGGGAGGAACGCATTGATATTTTCTGCCAGGGATACGAGAACGCCAAGCAAGAGGGCGACCGACTCGGACTCGATGTCTTTTTCGCGTGGGAGGCACGCTTTTTCGGTGACGAATTTTTAGTCTACGGACTTGACAAGGAATGGCTTTTAAAACATCCGGAAATGATGACATGGGATCACATCACACACTATCAGAAAATTAAGGCAGAGGGAGGACTTGTAGTACAGGCGCATCCATTCAGAGAACGCGGTTATCTCTCGGAAGTATATGTTCACCCGCATCAATGTGATGCCTTTGAAGTTGCAAATGCGGGAAATCCCTACGAGCAGGATCGTATGGCATACCGCTACGCCAAAGAACACGGAATTACCATGACCGCTGGCTCTGATATCCATAAAGTCGGCATCACCGAAAGCGGCTACGTCTACGGTATGTGCTTTGACACACCGCTCAAATCTGCTGCCGACTATGCAAAGCGAATAAAAAGCGGACAGGGATTCTCACTTCACGTTCCTTCCAAGCATCTTGCGTGGAAAGAGGGAACTTCAAATCACCTGCCCGTGTTCATTTTTGATAAAAATAATCAACCACACGCCGCAAACGGCGTAGAAGAAATTTTTGATTAAGCGTTCACACCAGTTGTTGCTGCTGTACCGACTACATCCTCTTCTTTAATCGTAATTTTCTCTGTCT
>JAIEDW010000109.1 GCA_029067805.1 Lachnospiraceae bacterium | reverse complement strand
GGGAAGTTTGCTTTCACAACGAGCAGGATATAGTAAAGCGCCATCATTCCCGCAAAGATGCCCCATCCCTCCGCCACCGACTCCTGCAATTCCAGATAAGGCTTTCTTAAATAGCGAATTGCCCACCATTCCACCAATGGGAACAATAGCAGCCTTCCGATAAACATCAGGACATACTGTCCACCCCCAAAGTAAAAATCAAGCAAATTTGTCACTACAATAATCCATAAAGCAATTGTATCCGCAAAACAAAATGTAAAGAAAAATCTCCCTTTTTTATCTATTGATATGATCCAAAATACAATAAGGCTTGGCAAGGTGCAGGTCAAAATGAATGCCTGCCCCATTGCTTCCGCCCCATAGAGGATGAGTCCGGCTATGTTAATAATAATGATCGGTCCCATTGTGATCACTGTAAGAAAAATGGTTTTTCTTCTCCCATATCGGGACCGATATAACATAATAAAGAGAATTAAAATATGGAACAGTGACCACAACACTGATAAATCCCGCAATATGGTCATCAGTCTACCTCCTCAAACAAAATTTCCTGATACCATTTTTTCACTTCGGCATAGCACCGTCCGGACACTGGAACACGTTGTCCGAAGCGGTATTACTTTAACATGAAGTCATGGCGAAAGCGTCGGGAGGGGGGAAAATGACACCTTCACCATGTCTGCCATGCTCTATATATGATATCGTATCCCTGGTGGCAAAAGAAAGAGTCTGGGAACGGATTGCATTTTTAAAGGTACGGATTGTCATTAGTTTTTTATCTCCATATAGTAATCAAAATATCGCTGCCGCAATTCCTTATAGGAACCTCTTGGCAGATAGATTTCCTTTCCGTTATCCAGCAGCATCATCTGCGCGTCAAGCCGCTCAATATGCTCCATATTGACAATATACGAAGCTCCCACTTTCACATATCTCTTATAGGAACAAAGCAGTTCAAAAAGCTTTATCATTGTCATTTGCAGATAAACACTCTCATTCTCTTTTAAGTAAACATTCTGTTTTTTGCGTTGTGCCTCGCAGTAAATAATGTCGTTCAATCCGACTCTGCGGACACAGTCATTCGCAGTCTGCAAAAAAATATATTGCGGCTGATTATTTTCAATATCTCTGATTACCTTATCAAGTGCCAGGAAGAGCTTTTTCTCGGAAACAGGCTTTACTAAATAAGAAAACGCATCCACTCCGAACGCATCCAACGCATGCTCCTGTGATGAGGTCATAAACACGATTCTACAGGTATTGCCCATATCCCGTAGCTTCTTCGCCGTTTCAATTCCCGAACTCCCCGGCATATAAATATCCATTAGAATAAGATCCGGCTGATATTTTTCCGTTGTAATCTGCAAAAATACATCCTCCGAATTTGTAAACCGCCGAATCAAAAATTCTCTGTCTGTATACAATGCATGATAGTCTTTCAGCATCTGCTCTACTTTATCCCGTTCCAATTCTTCGTCATCACAGATTGCAATTTGGTACATAGTTGATACTCCTTCGTATTTTAACTCTTTCATCGCTAAAGAGAAAACGAATTAAACTTATAACTTAAAATAGGCAACGGATTCTTTGAGCTCTTCAGATATGTTATCCGTATCTGTTGCCTGAACATTGATCATTTCAATATTTTCCCTCAACTCTTCTATCGATGCTGTCGTTTCCTGACAGCTTGCGGTATTTTCTTCTGATATGGAGGACAGACCGTCTATTTCGTCAAGTACCTTTTCCTTATCCCGATTCAGAGCATCGATTTCCGTTGATATATTATGAATCGTATCAACCGTGATCTGGATCTTATCGCTGACTCTATCAAAACTGTCGCTCACCGTAACCAGTGCATCGCCCTCCGAATCAATGGCATCTTTGATCTCATTTGCAAGCTGCACATTATTTTGCGATTTCAATATAATTTCGTTAAT
>JAIEDW010000108.1 GCA_029067805.1 Lachnospiraceae bacterium | reverse complement strand
TCTCTCGCCTTCTCTGCTGCCTGAATTTCTTTCGCGCGTCCTACATAAGCCGGATCCTTTCTGGAAAGCGTAAACTCTGCAAGTCCCAAAGGATTTGAACGGTAAGAAGAAGTTTCGCCTGACGGAATTAACTCGTCTGTAGTCGTAACGGGATCGTGAATCTCCGAAACAACCTTTAACATCAAATTGTCCGTAAGCGCAACCATTGCTGGCCAGTCTTTGATATTCGGACCAAACTTAATCTCAACGGATTCGTCCGCCACGCCCTTTGAATCAAATACACGATTCGCGTAAATCTTTTTATCGAAGAAATATTGATACTTTGTGAAATTTCCGTCAAACTCTGTTGCTGGTGTCAAATATCCCTTATTTGCCGCAGTTGCCGCAATCGAACGCGCATCCATCAGTGCAACAGATGCAATCTGTCCGCTCTGTAACTTAGAACCCTCACGGTTCGGGAAGTTTCTTGTCGAATGTCTGATTGAAAATGCATTGTTTGCGGGGGTATCACCTGCACCAAAACACGGACCACAGAATGCCGTTTTTAATACAGCGCCCGTCTGCATCAGCTTCGCTGCACAGCCATTCTTCACCAATTCCATATAAACAGGCATTGATGCCGGATAGACACTTAATGTAAACTCGTCGGGACCAATGCTTGCATTCTCCAGAATATCAGCCGCCGCACAAATATTTTCAAATCCTCCGCCCGCACAGCCTGCGATAATTCCCTGTTCAACGTACAGTTTTCCGTTTCTTACCTTATCTTTTAACTTAAAGTCAACCGCTCCGTCAAGGCTGACAAGCGCCTTCTTCTCGCACTCGTCAAGGATATCCATCAGGTTTGCGTTCAGTTCCTCAATCGTGTATGTATTGCTCGGGTGGAACGGCATCGCAATCATCGGTTTCACCTTGCTCAAATCGACCTTAATCACGCCATCATAGTAAGCAACCTCTCCCGGATTGAGCTCCGCAAAATCTTCTGCTCTGCCGTGAATATTATAAAACTCTTTGATTTCATCATCCGTTCTCCAAATAGAAGAAAGGCAAGTTGTTTCCGTCGTCATAACGTCAACACCAATTCTGAAATCTGCTGATAAATTAGAAACGCCGGGACCTACAAACTCCATCACTTTATTTTTGACATAGCCGTTCTTAAATACCGCGCCGATAATTGCAAGCGCAACGTCCTGCGGACCAACACCTTTTGCGGGCGTTCCTTCCATATAAACAGCAACTACGCCGGGCATATTGATATCATATGTCTGATTTAAAAGCTGTTTCACAAGCTCCGGTCCCCCTTCACCCATCGCCATTGTACCGAGTGCACCGTAGCGTGTATGCGAGTCGGAACCAAGTATCATTCTGCCGCCGCCTGCAAGCATCTCACGCGCAAACTGATGGATTACTGCCTGATGAGGAGGCACATAAACACCGCCGTATTTCTTTGCGCAAGTTAATCCGAACATATGGTCATCTTCGTTGATTGTACCACCTACTGCGCATAGTGAATTATGGCAGTTTGTCAGTACATACGGCACAGGGAATTTTGTCAATCCTGATGCACGCGCTGTCTGAATAATTCCTACAAATGTAATGTCATGGGAAGTCAGCTTGTCAAACTTAATTTTGAGCTTGTCCATGTTGTTGGAAGTATTATGCTTTTCTAAAATTCCGTAAGCAATTGTATTTTTCTTTGCCGCAGCTTTATCTGCATCTTTTCCGGTTTTTGCCTTTACTGCCGCCGCAGCGTCCGCATTGTCGGCGACAAGCTCCGTTCCGTTTACGAGATAAGCGCCTGTTTCCAATAATTCTATCATTTATATTGCACCTAGCCTTTCTGTGATTTGTTTAGAAAAGGCGCAAGCCTGTTGTAGCGTGCGCCCTTGTACTATACTTATGTTAATTCTTTATTGGGAATCTGTCAATGATTTTTT
>JAIEDW010000107.1 GCA_029067805.1 Lachnospiraceae bacterium | reverse complement strand
GTAACAGACCATTTTCCGCACGCAAGATGTGCGGCTGTATGTTGCCGCATTTACGACATAAGATGTCAAAAACAGAGAAGCCGACGATTCGATTCAACTCCTCTGTTTCAATAAACTTTTATCATTAAACTGCTTTTACAGCTTTAGGGCAAATCCCTTATTTCCACACCATGCAGTGACAAAAACACAGCCCAAACTGCAAGAAACAGCAAAATGCCATAAAACGGTATATTATTTACCAAGGTTGCCTTCCCAATATTCTCCTGTGTTAGAAGCATGATTATCACAGCCGCCACGATCGCCGCTTTAGAAGATTTCATCAGCAGACCAACAGGCAGCGCGATATAGCTGGTACTCACCATCGCCGCCGAACCAATCAGAATATTCATCCAAAAAGACAACGTTCCAAATTGAATACTCGCAGCGGATATTCCAAGAAACGGTTTTGCCGTAAGCAACATCAAATAGATAAACACCTTGCTAACCGCCATTGCCGTAAAACTAAAAATCCACACGGCAAAAATCTCTGACAGTAAAATTTTCTTGCGGCTAATCGGATACGAAAACATCAAATGCATCATTCTTTTTTCATAAGCTCCCACGATAAAGGTCGATAACATGACACCCGTGAGAATGATATATGCCATATTCGTAAAAAGGTCTACAGAAGCATTGATCATACTTGTTCCATACGCCTGCACCGTTTCGACTGCCTCCAACTCTCCTGCCATGCCGACAATTAACAACGAAAGGATAACTGTCATAATCGCAGCCTTAAAAATATACTTTCCAATTTTATTTTTCTTCCATTCCAAACGAATTAATTTTAACATGATTTCTCCCCCTCATTTGTCAATTTTAAGAAATAATCTTCCAAACTTTCCGACTTCTTGCCAATCGTCTGAATATCAATCTCCTGCAGGGTTAATGCCCTCGCGATATCTGTTGTTGTGACACGCGTGTCATAAATTCGGATATACTGTTCGTCAAACACTTTAAAGTTATTGACCTGTAACTTCTCTGCTAAAACATAAGCCGCCTTCTTGGTATCTTCCACAGTAAGCTCAATATATTCCGTATTTTTCTCAGAAATCTCCTGCATGGAAATTTCCTGCATCATCTTTCCGTGATGAATCACGCCAATGGTATCTGCAATGCTTTCCACCTCGGAGAGGATGTGGCTGGAAATAAAAATGGTCATTCCATATTCTTTACACAGCATTTGAAGCAAATCCCGAATCTGTTTCATTCCTGCGGGATCTAACCCATTTGTCGGCTCGTCGAGCACCAATAACTCCGGTCTGCAAAGAATTGCCCTTGCAATTCCCAAACGCTGCTTCATTCCCAATGAATAATTTTTCACAGCTTTTTCGGCAGACTCCGATAATCCCAACATCGCAAACGTCTGGTCCACACTGCCGGGCATATAATAGCCCATATACTCACAGTGAAGCTGCAGGTTTTCTTTCCCGCTCATATGGTCATAAAAGTAGGGAAATTCAATAATACTTCCCATTCGCTTTAGGACTTCATAGGACGTTGGCGTCAGTTTCTCTCCGAACAGCTCAATTGTTCCCGAGGTCGGTTTCCAAAGATTGGTGATCATTTTCATTACTGATGTCTTACCTGCGCCGTTTGGTCCCAAGAACCCATAAATTTCTCCCTTTTTGACATGAATGTCAACATTTTTGACCAATTCTTTCCCGTCAATGGTTTTTGTTAGTTGATATGTTTGTAAAATGTTTGGCATACTTTATTGCCCCCTTTCTAAAAACCATTGTAGCGGTTTGGTTTTGCAAAACTCTTGCGCAATTCTTACGAATTTCTTTC
>JAIEDW010000106.1 GCA_029067805.1 Lachnospiraceae bacterium | reverse complement strand
ATCGTGCGGTTCACATAGTCAGCCATTCTCTGAAACACGATATTCTCTTTTTCCATGCGGAAAATCCTGGTGTTCAGAATGCCGTAAAAAACAAAGTTGCCGAGAATCGGAAAGATAACAAACATAACTGCCAGACGGTCAATCTGATAAATAATAACCGTTCCTACGATCATGGCCACAAATCTCGCTAAAATCTGACAAACTCCCTGTAAAGTGTCCGGCAGTTTTACGTGCGCCTGACTGACTGCCATCATGTATTCGTTATAGAATTCGCTGTCCTCAAAGCAGCGCATATCCACCTGACAAGCCTTGTCATACAACATTTTGTTGATACCGTCATACAACTTCACATCCGTGACCGGTTTGACATAAGTCTCAAAAAACCGGCTGAATATTTCAAGCAATGCCTCCAGTGCCACCACACTCCAGACATACAGCATCATTTTTTCAAAGGACGTCCGTTTCATTGCCATGTCAAGAATAAACCGGATCAGGACACAGGAAACAATCAGCCAGTCCACATACATGAAAATCCACTGCAGAAATTCCAGAATAACTCTTTTTTTACTGATCTTCCATCCGACTTCCAACGCAAATTTACAGGATGAAAAGGTTCTATACAGGAAATTATCTTTCACTCTGTTTTCCTCCACTTTTAGCCCCTGACTACTTTCTCTATTGCAGTACATCCCGGAAAGCTTTCGACCTTCCGGGCTTGCGGGCATTGCCCTGTGTGTGCGTACTGCTATTGTATTGACTACGTGCACAGTATACCACAAAAAAACTGCACCCTCTTTGGCTGTCCCTCAATCTGCCCTTTTTGTCCTCCAATTTCCATTGCATGTACCTGAAATATTATCTATACTTTAAGGAAAGAATTCCTATTTAACCTACTGGAACGAAAAAATTTGACTTCTTCCCGTTTACATGCGGAGAGAGTTAGTGTGAACCGCAGGAGGTATGTAATGAGAGTGGAACATGTAGCAATGTATGTAAATGACCTTGAAAAGGTAAGAGATTTTTTTGTGAAATACTTTAAGGCGAAATCGAATGACGGTTATCATAATAAGACCACAAACTTTCGTTCTTATTTTTTGACTTTTGATGATGGCGCAAGAATCGAACTGATGTGTCATCCTGATATGCAGGATACAGAAAAGGCAATCAGAAGAACAGGTCTTATTCACATAGCATTCAGCGTCGATTCAAAGGAAAAAGTCGATGAATTAACACAAGTACTCCGAAATGACGGATACGAGGTTATATCCGGCCCAAGGACAACCGGGGATGGATATTATGAAAGCTGCATCGTAGGGATTGAAGGTAATCAGATAGAAATAACGAGTTGACAGCTGCCGAGTCATATGAGGAGAAATATAAGGATTGGGAAATCATTCATCATAATGAGGGAACCTTTATGGATTCGCACCCCGGTGATATCCACCATGAATATACTTTTGAGAGGATCATTGCAAGGCGTATTGTTTAACTGATTTGGATTTACAGGAGAGTAAGGATCAAGAATATGACCGTAGTTGAGAAAATGAAACTTGTAATTGATCTGGCAGAGAAAGCGCTGGAAAAAAATGAATTACCGATAGCTTGCATTATATTCTATAATGATACCATCATAGCGCAAACATACACATCGGAAAGCGCAGACAAAAGATTGTTGGTTCATGCGGAAATCAAAGCGCTGCTCGAACTTGATCAGAAAAAGCTTGGTATAAAAGAGAAAGCGCAAATGGAATTGTACACAAATTTGGAGCCTTGTATGATGTGCTTAGGCGCAGCGATATCGTCATTTGTCGGGAAAGTATACTATTCGTTGGATGCCCCTTCAGATGGCGCGGCTAAATGGGCTGAGGAAACCTGGCATGGGCATCATACAGAATCTTCCTTTTGTCTCCCGGATATTACATCCGGCATTTTAGAAACGGAAAGTAAAGAATTATTTCAGAGATATGTAGATATTCATAAACAGGGACCAATGGTTGACTGGGTAAAAACTATTATCAGCTAAAATGATAATTTCCAGTTTCTATACTGGGAATCGCGAGGCCAAAAATGATTTCTGCGATTTATGATAGGCGAAGCATAAGAAAAATGTTTTTCCGGTAGGACAGAAGATCAAAAAAAGATTTCAAGTGTTTCAGTTGCTATAAAAGATGTTGATGAAACAACTTGGAAAGAGGAAGTTTAGGATAAAAATATTGTTGCTGATAAAGACTATTTATTTAAAAAACTAGGATATACATATGATTAATCGTTAAAAAATTTTGTAAGAAAGGGGAACTCTTGTATGGAGGAATCACAATTTGAACTGGTGGATAACCAATTAACAGCGGAAGATTTCATTCACCTAAAAGTAGCTACCGGATTCATAAACAGACCGTTAGAGCAAGTAGAAAAGGCGCTTGCAAACGATTTATTTGATGTTTCGGTGGTTTATAATGGAGAAGTGATTGGAATGGGGCGCCTGGTCGGTGACGGCGCGTTGTACTGGTATTTACAGGAGATTATCGTTTTGCCGGAATATCAGGGACAAGGCCTTGGCAGAAAGATTGTAAACAGGCTTTTGGAATATATTAAGGAGACTGCATTGCCGGGAACAAAGGTAGAAGTAGGGCTGACCTCAGTAAAGGGAAAAGAGCCCTTTTATGAAAAACTCGGATTTACCTGCGGTTCTTCCGGCATGCAAAAACGGATGGAAATTGACGACTGACGACAGAGGAGTACCTAGACAGCTATGTTACAGATCGGGATTTGCGATGATGAACCACTTCTTTTGGATGAAATAAAGGAAATTACAGAGGACTGTCTGCAGCAGCAACAGGCCTTTTCCATCCTGTCAACCTACACGGATGGCAAAACGCTTCTCTATGAAATCCAGGACGGCAAACGCTTTGACCTTCTGCTGCTAGATATCGAAATGCCGGATCTTTCCGGGATGGAACTGGCAAAACAGATCCACGGACTGCTGCCCGATGCTCTGATGATCTTCGTGACGGCCCACTATAAGTATGCCGTGGACGCCTATGACCCTGTCTATAATACACATCTCCGAGCCCACGA
>JAIEDW010000105.1 GCA_029067805.1 Lachnospiraceae bacterium | reverse complement strand
ATTTATTATTGTTCTTGTTATAATAAAACGTAACCGGATTGGGAGAATAGTAAATCATGACAGCACGCGCATGTTCCCCATCATAATAGTAAGTATAAATCTCCTGTCCGGCATCATCGATCAGTTCCGGGACACCGTCGCCTGTCACATCTTTCAATGCGAAACGTCCGCTGTAGCTTTCCATCATTTCAAGCTGTGTCCTGTATGCCTCCGTGAACTTGTCGAGATTGTCATGCGCCTTTTGACTTGCGGTCTTTTCTTTTTCCACCTTCGCCACAAGATACATGCCCGGAATATAATAGTTTCCGTTTAAATCCACCTGAAAAAATCCGTTGTCCGTAATACCTGTAACACGCACGTTGGTAAAACGGTCAAGGTAAAGAACAACCGGTGTAAAAATGTCGGGTGCGGCATAAACCGGCGTTGCCGAGGTTGAATACAGTTCCATGCTCGTTGGCGTGACATAAAATGCATATGCCTGTGCAGGCTTTTGGAACGCACCGATTATAAGGAACAATGCGATTGCCAACAGTAATTTTCTTCCAATTTTTTTCATGTTCGTATCCCCCTTATGATAAATCCTGAAAGTGAAATTCTTTTTGCCCCGAGGCGTAATCCTCCACAATATGACCACTGCCAAAAAGCTTGTATTTATAAGTCATAAGACCATCAAGCCCTACCGGTCCCCTTGCGTGGATTTTTCCCGTGCTGATGCCGACTTCCGCGCCAAAGCCGTAACGGAAACCGTCTGCAAAGCGCGTGGAACAGTTTTGATATACGCCTGCCGAGTCCACCATTTTCATGAAATATTCCGCCATGTCCTTATCTTCTGTAATAATACAATCGGTATGATGAGAACCGTATCGATTGATATGGTTTATCGCCTCATCAATATTTTCGACTGTTTTTGCCGAAATGATAAGGTCAAGATATTCTGTGGCAAAATCTTCCTCCGTTGCCGGCATGCTGTCGTATCGTTCGGCAATTTCGCGCGTCGCCCGAAGCTCAATCTTGTGCTTTTGGAATGCCTCCTTTAACTGCGGCATCAGTGCGTCTAAGGCATCCTTATGAATGAGCAGCGTTTCCACAGCGTTACATGCGGCGGTATACTGTATTTTTGCATCGATGATCACAGGAATTGCCTTACGAATATCAAATGTCTTGTCAACGTATATGTGACAAATGCCGTCGGCATGTCCCATGACGGGAATTTTGGTGTTGTTCATAATATATTGCACAAACGCATTAGAACCTCTCGGAATGATCAGATCCACAGACTCGTGGCAGGCTAAAAGCGTTGCGATATCATCTCTTTGTTCCACTTGGAAAAGACAGTTTTTCGGCAGTCCGCTTTGCAATGCCGCATCATAAATGAAATCAAAGAGTACCTTATTGGTGTGTTTTGTTTCACTGCCGCCCTTTAAAATGGCACAATTTCCGCTCTTGATGCAAAGGGATGCAATCTGCACCAACGCATCGGGTCTTGCTTCAAAGATTACTCCGATAACGCCGATCGGACAGCTTTCTTTGACAAGAGTAAGCCCTTTGTCCAGTTCTCTGACAAGCTGAGTTTCATATACTTTATCGGGAAGCGTCGCAAGATTCTCAAGTCCTTTGGTTACGTCAAGCAGTTTCTGCTCCGAAAATTTCAGACGCTTTACAACGGCTTCGGGCACATTGTTTTTTGTCGCATTCTCCAAATCCTGAGCATTTGCTTCAAAAATTTCTTTCTGATGCGAAAGTAAGGCGTCTTTTATCTTAAAAAGCGCACTGTTTCTTGCATCTGCGGACATCGCAGCCATTTTGGGGCTGTCAAGTTTCATTGCCGCCGCTTTTTCCTGAACTGTCATTCTTAAACCTCCTCGACCTAAATCCGCAAAAACGAATAGATAATTTCCTCGGTCACAATCTTATCCATTTTGATATCATGCGCTTCGCGCGGCAGTTCTTCCACAATCTGACACGCAAAGGCAAGCGCCATCGTTGAAAGCTGCCGCTTGCTTGATAAAAATTTATCATAATAGCCTTTTCCGTAACCGATGCGGAAACCGGCTGTATCAAATGCCACTCCAGGAAGGATGACAAGTGTATCTTCGTTTGCGCAAAACCGATAACGATGCTGTATATTTTCTTTTGGCTCGAGAATACCCATAAATCCTTTTTCAAGCTGCGCTATCGATGTGGTTCGATAAAATACCATTGTGTTAGTAAAGCTGTCGGATTTCGGGAAATAGACACGCTTGTTTCGCATCAGCGCGTCTTCAAAAATACCGCGCGTTATGACCTCATTGTGATGATCCGCATATAAAAGAATATTGTCAGCCTCTATATACTCCGGCGTTTTCAGCACATTTTGAAGAATCGCTTCACTTTTCACCTCGACTTCATCGACGGTAAGGCTTCTTCTCACTTCCAGTATTCTCTTTCTTATCTCTGCCTTTGATTCCATGCTTTGGCAACGGTTTCCCGCTTTTCCTTTCTTTTTAATAGCATTTGTTATTTATGATGTCTGTTTTCTGAATTTTTCCCCAAGATTTGTGATGCTGCCATCCGCCTCCTGTATGGATACATTGTCAAGCTGGCTTTTTAAGTTTGCTTTGACATTTGCCACATATTCCGCTCTCAGCTTCGCCTGTTCTTGCTTTTCCGCCTCAGTAAGCCCTTCAGCTTGCGATTTGTGGTAAAGTTCATTGATTCTTTTTATGCGTTCCTCTAAGCCCATTCATAATCCCTTTCGCACAATTCATCAATTTGGACATAACGGGCTGAAAGCTCTGCAAAGAACTCTCAGCCCGAAACAATCTGTTTCTGTTCAATAATCACTTATTCAATCTTAAATGCGTTGACTGCCTGTGTAAGCTCTCTGGCTTTATCCTGCAGTTCGATTGTCGCCAGATTCAGATTATCCATCATCGTCATCTGCTCTTTTAACGAATCATTTACGGTAGAAACGGAAGCCGCAGTTTCCTCCGATACGGAAGAAATACTCTCGATTGCAGCCAAGGTATCGTTTCTGTGCCGCTCCATGCTCTCGATGATTTTCTCCAGGGAGGTAATCTCGTCAATCAAATTCTGCAAATATTCGTTCATGTCATGGAATACTTGAATGGTATCATTTACAGTCTTTGTCTGATTAGACACGATTGCTTCCGCCTCGGAGGCAACCTGAACCGTATCATTGGCATACGCCTTAATTTCTTCCATGACGCTCTGAATTTGTCTTGCCGCCTCAATAGTACCGTCCGAAAGGGAACTTACCGACTG
>JAIEDW010000104.1 GCA_029067805.1 Lachnospiraceae bacterium | reverse complement strand
AATTGAGAATGAAATCCTTACTTTTGGACCAATCAGTGTACATCCTAATTATCAACGTATGGGAATCAGCAGGCAGTTATTGGAACGGAGTTTTGATAAAGCGATTGAATTAGGGTATAAAGCAATCGTAATCTTTGGCAATCCTGACAATTATGTATCCCGAGGATTTAAAAGCTGTAAAAAATATAATGTATGTTCGCGGAATGGAAGCTACCCTGCGGCAATGCTCGTAAAAGAATTAGTGGTGGGAACATTCAGCGGAACGAAATGGTTTTACCATGAAAGTCCGGCATATAAGTTTGAGCAATCGGATGCAGATCAGTTTGATAAACAGTTTGAGCCGATGAAAAAGGAATTTCGTTTCAGTCAGGAGGAATTCTATATTCATAGTCATTCTATTATTCGAGACTAAATATAGAGCGTTTCGCGTTCATTATTTTTGTTATCGGTTTACGTGAACAGACAATCTGTTGATAAAAAATTAACAAGGTGGTGTGATAATTTTGAAATTGAAAATTGTTGGTAGCGGCGGTATGTCAATTATTCCGAGTTCGTTTTGCAAATGTAAAATATGTGAAGAGGCAAGACAAAAGGGCGGAAGATATGAACGATTAGGTCCAAGTCTGTACATTGACGATATCAAAATGCTGATTGACACCCCCGAAGATATTGCGGTGGCTTGTAACAGACAAAACATATCGGAGGTAAAACACCTTTCCATTTCTCACAGAGATCCAGACCATGTTAAGGGCATACGAATTGTCGAAAAAATAGGCTATGACTTTATCACAGAGAAGAGTGCACCCATTGATTTCTATGCGCTTCCGGAAGTGGTTGAGGATATCAACTTCATGAATCGCGACTGTCTGAAATACTATGAAGATGTTCTTGGCTGTATTTCGGTTCATGAAACATCACACATAGAGATTGATCCTATTGAAATCGATTTGATCAACAACAATCCAAGTAGGAATATTACTTTCTATGTGATCAAAGAGAATGAAAAGAAGGTTGTATATGCCTGTTGTAATCCTAAACCATTTACGCATAATGATTTGTATTACGACGCGGATCTTTTCATCCTTAGTTTGGTTTCCGATGATGGGATTTTAAATGATGGGACAGAACTGAAAGACACACCGCTGAAAGACGAAATATTTACTTTAGATGAGGTGGTCAAGCTCAAAAACGATTATCGCATCAAAAATATTATTGTTACGCATATTGACGAAATATGGGGAAAATCATATGGTTATTACAGCGAGTTGGAAAAGAAACTGGATAATATTTTCTTTGCCTATGACGGTATGGAAATAGTCGTATAAAACATTTATCGGAAGGTGCAGCATGTATTTGATTTCAGTATATTTTGATCAAAAGGCACAGAGGACAATGGAACGCTATATTCATCAGATTGCGGCAAAAACGGGCAACTTGTTTATGACGGACAATCATGTGCCGCCACATCTTACCATATCGTCCGTGGAAGCAAGAAGCGGTGAATTGTTGCTTCCATATGTAGAAAAGCTGCGAGGGCAGTTATCACAGGGGGCGGTGCAGTTTGTGTCAGTGGGAGTGCTGCTTCCGTATGTAATATATTTGACGCCGGTGTTGAATGTATATTTACAGGAATTGTCGCAGACGATTTATGATACGGTCAGCGGCATCGAGGAAGTAAGCGTGAGCAAATTTTATCGCCCGATGCAATGGCTGCCGCATCTCACATTAGGAAAAACGCTTACAAAGGAGCAAATGCGGACGGCATTTGAGGTGATGCAGGAGTGCTTTGCGCCGTTTGACGCGACTGTTATAAAGATTGGACTTGCAAAAACAAATCCGCACGAGGATTTGTGGACGCTGGAATTATAGGTTTGAAAAGCTGTAAAGTAGTGTTATTAATTAACAACGCTGCTGAAATGAGGACCGGTTATGACAAATGACATGACTAAGGGCGCGATTTTCCCTCTTATTATTCGTTTTACAATTCCGTTGGTATTAGGCAATTTGCTTCAACTGACGTACAACGCAATCGATGGCATTATTGTCGGACAGTATGTCGGCAAGGAGGCATTGGCGGCAGTTGGAACTAGCAATCCGCTAATGACACTTATTATTCTGTTTGTACAGGGTATTTGTCTTGGCGCGGGTATTTTGATTGGTACGCTTTATGGCGCTAAAAATTATGAGATATTAAAGCGGCAGGTCAGTACGGCTATGATTTCCGGAATCATATTCTCGCTGTTGCTGACCGCAATCGGTTTTGTCACAGCGCCGCTTTTGTTACAGATTTTACAGGTTGATGTTGCAATCCGTTCGGAGGCGGTCGCGTATCTTCGCATTATTTTGTGCGGTCTGGTATTTAACTTTATTTACAACTTTTTTGCAAGTACGTTAAGAGCTATGGGCAATAGCAAATCTCCGCTCTATTTTCTAGGAATCAGCGCTGTACTGAATATTGTCGGCGATTTGTTTTTTGTTATACTTTTTGCTATGGGAACTGTTGGATGTGCAGTTAGTACCATACTCAGTGAGGCGTTTAGCTGCCTTTTGTGCTGGATTTATATTCAGAAAAAAATTCCGATTTTGAATCTGGGGAAGCAATGGTTTGTGTTTGATAAAAAGCGATTGAAAGAAACGGTACAGTACGGCTTTGTCAGTGCAATGCAGCAGTCTACAGTACAGCTTGGGAAACTTGGTATTCAGGGGATTGTGAACACAATGGGCGTGACGGCAACAGCGGCATTTACTGCAATCAACAGAGTAGATGACTATGCTTATATTCCGGAACAGAATATTGGTCATGCCATGACCAGCGTAATGGCGCAAAACCGCGGCGCGGGTGAAATGAAACGCGTCAACAGTGCATTTCGTGTGGGAATGTATATAGAATTGGCATATGGCGCCGTTATGGGACTTTTTCTTTTGCTTTTTGCAAACCCGGTAATGAAACTATTTACGCATGATACAGCGACAATTATGCTTGGAGTGCAATATCTGCATTTGATTGCATTTATGTACATTGTGCCGGCTGTCACAAACGGCGTGCAGGGATATTTTCGGGGAATGGGTGATTTAAAGATTACCTTGTGGAGCAGTTCGATTAATATGGGAGCGCGGGTAATCGCATGCATTCTGCTTGTGTTTGTGTGCCAAATGGGAATTATTGCGTTACCGTGGGCATATTTGATTGGCTGGATTGCAATGATGTTGTATGAGCTACCATTTTTACTACATCGCTTTAGAAAGCGTTAGAATTTGTGGATGTTGGAATTATAGGTTTAGATGGAGGAAGAACGATGGGATTATTTGGAAAAAAGCCCGAAAAGATAACATTTGATAAGAATAATCAAAAACCTGTTTTAAGGTGCAGTATTTGTACCGGGGAGCAGGTGGCAGGTTTTCAAGATATTCATACAGGAAGCTTTGAGGAAGTGATGCTGATTCAAAATGCCGCAGACCTCGATGCGTTCAAAAGCCGGTATGGAATTACGGAGGAAATAGCAAAGATTTACTAAATCCAATGGAGAGAAGAACCACTTATGACAGGCGGTTTTTGTCGTTGATCAGAATTGCGATAAAGTTTTAACGGTCGTTACAGATTTTCGAATAATTGGGTATGATAATAACAAATTAATCTTGGAAATGTGAGGGTATTCTATGGGAAAATTAAGGAAAGCAACAATATCAATAATCTGTATTGCGGAGGCGCTGCTTATAATAGGAAGTACGGCTGCCTGTGGAGCAAAAGACGGCGGCGCTGCGCCACAGGAATCGGTACAAACGGATGAAATACCGCAAGAAACCGTGCAACCGAAGGAAACACAGCAGGAAACAGTGCAGTCAAACGAAACAATGCAGACGACAGCACAGCCGAATGTAGCGCAACAAAACACAAATAAGCCAGTTCTGAGCGATGACAGACAGATTAGTCTTGAAGATGCGAAAAGTGCAGCGCTTGCGGATGCGGGAGTGTCTGACGCGGATGTGATCTATACAAAACAAAAGTCTGATTACGAAGATGGCATTATGGTATATGATATTGAATTTTATGCCGGCAATATGGAATATGAATATGAAATCAACGCTGCAACAGGCGAGGTATACAGTAAGAGTGTGGATGCACATTATGATCAAACAGGGCATGGACATAATGGGCATAATGGACACACCACAACCTCGGATAGTTATATCGGCGCTGACAGCGCAGAAACGGTTGCCCTTAATCATGCTGGTTTCTCCGAAACAGAGGTTGGTCGTCTGAAATCTGAGTTTGACATTGATGACGGAATTGCTGTATACGAGGTAGAATTTGACAAGGATGGCAGAGAATATGAGTATAAAATCAATGCAATAGACGGCTCGATCATAGAGTATGATATCGACTGATAAGGGAGCGTTTTTTATAACGGTGTCGTTGCTTTTTAAGAATGCCGGTAGTATAATGAGATATAATTATTGTTCTCGCAACTGACGAAAATACGTGTTGATACAGAGAAGATGTACTGATTGAGGAGGAAATTTTTGGATGAAAAGAAAGAAATTGCTGCAGGAAGTTGTAGTTGCCCTGTTTCTTTTGTTGATTGTTATGATTTCATTTCATTGGTATACAACACGAAACAGAGAGCGCATTGAACAACGAAATAAAAACTATGCGGCGGATGCGGCGCGGATGAAGGCGGATCAGATTGATAATGAGCTGAACAATGCGCTGAACATAATCAGTACGTATGCTTATTTTGTGGGGGAGAGCCTTGATGAACCGGTTATTACAGCCAAGATGCTGGAAAAGATGGAAGAAAAGGTTGTGTTTGATTCGGTGATGTTTACGGACATGAACGGTACAGATTACATTTCCGACGGGCGGACTGCGGATGTAAAACAACGTAACTTTTTTAAGGAAGGCATCAAAGGCAGCACCGGTATTGAGATTGTTTTTGAACCCTATTTTTTTGACGAAACCATGGCGTGTTTTTATACGCCCGTGTATTATGAAGATGAAATGATCGGAGTGCTGAGAGGCGCTTATCTGGCAGAAAAATATCTGCAGGATATGCTTGTCACGACTTATTTTGGCGAGGATGCAGACGTATTTTTGTGTACGCCGGACGGAATGGTTATTGCGAGCTCAAACAGTCATGAATATCATGATCATATTCATGAAGGATATTTGGTTGATTTTTTGGAACAACGGAATGTGATTGATAAGGATACGGCGCTCAAAGTCAAAGGTGTATTTGAGAATGGTGGCAGCGGTGTGTTTGTCTGCAATCAACAAAGCAAAACGGATAATATTTGTGTAACGTATTTGCCGCACAATGGATATGTCCTTGTGCAGACATTTCCGAAACAGGTTACACAGAGCATGGTCAAGGCGGAGAACTTGATAGGCCTTCAACTGGAAAGCATTTTAATCATTTTATTTGTAATCTATATTATTTCATTGTTTGTCAGGGCTGGGCACGAAAAGAAACTGTTGGAGCGGGAAAATCGGGAAATGGGGTATATTATTGATGGTGTCAACACACTGTTTACCCGTTTTGCTTTAGTTGATTTTGAAGAAGGTACATACCAATATCTGGCGGGAACAACGCCGGAGGACAGCAATATTGCTGCCGGCGGAAGCTATAAGGAGCTGACGGAGTATTTGAGTTCCATTCTGATCAATGAAGACGAACGTTTGGAGTTTGCAAGACAGATTGGGAGCGATATGCTGATTGAGGCGTTAGCAAAGCATAATGACGTGCGTTTTGAGTGTTATGTCCTGCGCGACGGCAAGCCGGAATGGGAGCATGTCAATATCATTTGTCTGGAACGCAAAGACGGAAAAGCAAGCAAGGTGTTATTCACACGACAGAATATTACAGAGATTAAGCAGAAGGAACTTAGCATTCAGGCAGAAATGGCGCTTGCTGACCGTAAGGAAAGGCAGTACCGGATTGCAATCACATCAAACGCTCTCAACACATTTGAATTTAATCTGACAAAGGATTTGTTGGAACAAGATATTGTGTGTGAAATAAACGGAAATAAAATATCGTTGCTTGAAAGAGTGGGATTGGAAGCACCGTGTAAGGCTTCGGAGTGTTTTGAAAAATGGAAATCGTTCATTTTGGAGGAGTCTATGGAGGACTACTGCAAAATGGTCAATACAGACTACTTGAAGGCATGCTTTGAGAAGGGTATACCGCAGGTTGATGTTGACTATTGGGGACAGATTGATGAAGACGAACAAATGTGCATACGACAGTCCTTTATTATGACACGGGAGAATGATACCAATGACATTATTGTTATGGTTGTGTCAAAAGAGATTACGGAGCAAGTGCGAAAGCAGAGAGA
>JAIEDW010000103.1 GCA_029067805.1 Lachnospiraceae bacterium | reverse complement strand
GTTCAGTCATACCATTTACAGGCTTAGACATTGTCGGTTTGCTGTCCAGTACAATCTTTTCTTTCGTTTTACTGTCCAGAACGTTTACATCACCTTGCATCATACCGGGACACATGGTGACATTTTCAATGCTCAGACTCGGCTTTTTATTTTCCGTTGCTACCTTGACCGTGATATAATACGGGTCGCTGTATCCTTTAAATGTAACCGCCAACCTCCTTTCCAGACGCGGCGAATTTTTCTCCGTAAACAGACCGATCGTTGTATGGTCAAGCCCTATCGCTCTGAAAGTGATTGTTTTAGCGTATTTATTATATGTTCCGTAAAATTGTTCATCGTACTGTGAACCTGTGTCCCTGATATCTGCTATTTCATAATTACTTGAAACCGTATAAACCGCCGGTACATTCTTATAAAACAGGTTTGCCTTTGTCTGTAACTTGACAGACGCAGTAGGCATCGTTACCTCCGTAACAACCGTTATATCGTACCGATAACTCCCGCCATTTTCCGTTTTCACTTCAAGCACGGCATTGGACGACGTTTTTTTATCATAACTCTTTGCAGGAGCATTGTTTTTGACCGTCATCGTTGCCATACCGTTCTCGGGCAGCGATACCGAGAAATTATCCGATATCTTATCCTGCTCCAATACGGTAATCCTTGTGATGGCATTGCCGTTCTGCTCCTGTAAAGCGAACTTTGCTCCACTCGTACTGTTCTTATTAACGGTTATCACAGAACTTTCCAGCACTGGCGTATAATCCATCACATTAATGGTCAAGGTTCCCGCAAATGCGCCGGGATCTGTGGCAACAGCCGTTACCTCTACAATACCCACACTCTTTACGGTGAGCACTACATTATCGTCTTTATCCAACTTCGGCTTGCCGGTTGTTTTATCGTACGTGAAGGCTGCAACACTCTCATCGCTTGACTTCCATTCAAACCCAATGTTCTTTGCGGGCACTCCGTTTATGGTTGCCTCAATTGCAATTGATACAGGATACTTCCCGTCTGCCGCTTTAACCTTATTTATGTCCAACTCCAGCAATCTTCGCTCTGGTTTGAATCCTTCTTCATATAGGGGCGTCAGAACAATGTTATCCACACAGTCTTCTGCCGGAACGGTAACACGGAATGTCTTCACCAGCATATCACTGCCTTCAATCGTACCGTTGTCAATCGACAACGTAAAACGAAACTCAACGGTACCGCCTTCCGCATCCTCCTTTGTTGTAATGACAATCTGCCCTTTGTCTACCGAGGTTACCTCCGCAATATCTCCTCCCGCAACTATTACACAGTTTACGCTGAGACGTTTGTCAATTTCCTCCCATGTGATATCGCGTCCCACATAATCATAAGTAACGCTGTATGTTTCCTGTTTTCCCCGATTGATCAGATTTCTGCCTTCAATATTAATTCCCGTAATACGCGTCACTGCCACAGGAAGCCTTGCGGAAAACGATTCATACCCCTCTTGCGAATAAGTAGCCCAATAATACTGTGGAATATCATCATCGGCTGAAAGCCTCATAGAGCCGTCATCCCATTGCCAGCCCTCGGGAAGCTCACAGTAATCAAGCGACCGGTCAACATTCTCAATGTAACAGCTGACTCCCGCTTCCGTGATTTTCTGCCATTTTTCCGTCAATGAGAAAACACCTGTTATGGAAACGGCCATACTGGTAACATGGGTGGTTCCATTCAATGAGGCACGCAGCGTCGCAGTTCCCGGGCTCAGAGCGGTAATGCTTGCCGTTGTAGCCGTAAGCTGCTTTACATAGAGCACACTCGGATCGGAAGAAGTAAAGGTTATCATGTGTGTCGCATCCTCCGAGCCGATGGGCAGCATATCTACCTTCACTTCCAAGGTATCGCCTACCCACATATGCCGGCTGGTAGCATCCATCACAATTCCGTCTACCGGCGCTGTAACCGTGACAGTCAAATTTTTCTCTACACCATCGGCAAAAACAGTCACAACCGTAACACCCGTCCGCTTTGCCTTGAGTATCGCCTTGTTCGGGTCTTTTTCGTCCGTCGTGATCTCTATGACATCATCATCCAGTGTCGACTCAAACGTCGGATTCTGCTTATTCTGTGTAACCGTGATTACCGCAGTATCCTCGCCCTCAACACCGAGAAACAGGATATCCTTTGTCAGTGTCACTTTGAAATCATTTTCTACAACCTCTCCCCGATAACCGATCGTTACTCCCGGATAAGTTCTTCCCCAACCGTCCGCGTCGGTGATAACCATATCATAAAGAGTATCTTTATTCGGAAGCTTGTCATAAAACGCTTTTGTAAAATAGTAATAATCATCCTCTGTCGCTGCTACGATGACAAGATCCGTAAGCACATCTGTATCATTCGGCGCATAAAGTCTTACCGTCGCGGGCAGTGTCATATATTGAAGATTGATACCGACCACTCTGTTATTTGCTGTTACCTTAATCGGCATACCCCTGTTAAACGCAATGGTCTTGAGTTCTCCCTTCTCCTCATCATCGTAATAAGACGTCCCATCTGACATACGGATCGGATATCCATGATTTTCAAAATCCTTATTAGTGTGCGTCAGCAATACATAATAATCCCGAAATGCTTTTGTCCGTTTGAGTCCCGTAACTTCCATATATATACTGTCAGAATATCTGTTTGTAATGACAGCATTCAGGTCTTCCACCTCTCTGCCGCTTGTTGTCGTAAGCTTGATATTAAACATATCATCCATCGAGCAGTTCGGTGTTTTTATGTAAACCTGCATGGTATCATCATCTACCCATGATATCGAATACTCATCAAGGATAAATTGTTTATTATTTTCAGCAACAATTTTAAAATCGTGATGATCAATGCTGCTCTTGCCTTCTGCGGTTTTCTTGAAAATTTCCACCCGATAGTTGCCAATATCCAGTTTCTGTGTCGGAATCACAAGCTTTATACGGGTTCCCATCCCCGTGTCTTCTCTCAGCCATTCCTCCGCCGACACAACCGCTTCACGCGACACGCCGTCTCCAGTAATGGTTGCAGACAAATCACTGCCGGTAATGCCCGCCTCTTCATAGTAGTAATAGAAATAATGACGTTCCGCGTTTTGAGAAATCACCTTTGGCGCGTCCCAATTGCTGGTATCGAGATCCTTTGCGTCAACAGTGAATTCCCTGTGATACTTTTTGCCGTCAACTACCAGCCTTACATACTGTTTCCCCGCCGTCAAAGCATTTTGCGGCGTCAGATAAATCAAGCTTTCCGTCAGCGAACTGCTTGTCGTAGGATTACCCGTATCTACATCTTCACTGCTGACAATGCTAAACTGCGTCCGCTTTCCGTTCAAGTCTATTGTTACGCCTACCTCTACCGCTTTGAGCACAGGATTATACTCCGCGTAATAAATACCGGATTGCACTGTTGCTGTGAATTCACTTTTAGAAAACCGAATATTATTTCCCTTCAGTGATACGTAAATATTTTCCCCGGCCTGGGGCCAGTTTCCTTTTTTTTCGAATTTTACGATATAACCCGACCATACCGCTTTCGTACTCACCGGTGTAGAGTTGAGTGAAGGACCCGTTGCAGAGTCACGCTTGAAATTAAAAGTAACTCTTGCCGGATCAAAACCGGAACCTTGTATGAAAAGATATGCATACGGGCTTGTATTGTCATAGTCAACAGCGACGGTGCAATTCGTAACAACCGCATCGGACGTGATCGTAACAGCGCCGCTTAAATTCATTGTTTCTCCGCCATCAAAAATAAGATTGAGATTATAGCTTCCCAAATCAATCGCATTTTTCAGATTTGTCAACGTCCACACGCTCTTATGTAACAACACGTTCGGTGTTGTTAATATAGCATTGGGGAATTCATAGCCTTTGCAAATTCCGGTATAACGCGGATCTGTCTTGATCGTTGTCTTTACAGGACTGCTGCCCTCCGTCGGAGCCGCCACTTTTTCACCGTTATTGGAAAGCTCTATTTGTTTAATATCGTCCGCCGTGTTAAAAATCGTGACCTCAACACTCTCATCTGACGCACCCATATAATACGGTGTTTTTTCAAGAAAGATATCCTGTTCGACAACCGTAAAGCGCGCTTCTCTTTTTACCAGTTCACTAATATCCCCTGCAGCGGTCGGTTTTGTCAAAGTAAGCTGTATCTTATGGGAATCCCTATTAGCCAACTCGCCTTTTCGGAAACGAATAATATAATAGCCTTCATTCTCCCGATCCACGTAAATCGACGCAGATGACGTATCACCTTTGACTGTTCCACGAATTTCATCATCAATCGCAAACGTCATTGTCACGCTCTTCGGTATCTCACATCCGCTTAACCTCATGATGATATACAGATTTTCTCCATAATAGTAATATCTCTCTTCCATCGCAATGGCAAGCCTTGTATAATCTATAAGGGAGGTATCGTCATCATCCTCATCACTGTTATCTTCATCTGCCAGTTCCACGACTCCATCCTGTTGTAACTGGTTTTCTTCCGCTTCGTTTTCCGTTACTTCCGCTTCCGTCGTTATAGCTATTCGGTCTGTTTCTTCCGTTTCATCCAAAGTCGTTTCGACTTCCTTCGTTTCGTTCAAAGCCTGATCGGACACATCTGTCTGCACAGCCTCCGGCTCCGTTTCAATGGAAGTTCCCGTTTCCGCCTCTGTTTCCATAACCGGGGTTTCCTCGACAATCCCCCCGTTCTCATATGCACTGGCATTCATCGGAATACTCTGAAAGATCATACCGGCACATAAGATTCCGGCTAACAGCCTTTTGCGCAATTTCGGTAAACTCATGTATAAAACCTCCTATACTTTCTCTATTTCAAGTCATCAATTCACATAATCTATACATTATCTACAATTATACAATATTTTTCGGACATATTCAATCAAAACTTAACTTTTAAAACTGTAGCTTTTAAAACTGTAACACATTCGCCTTTTCGACATATAGTATAGAAAAACACTTCTTCGGAGGGAATTAAACATGAGCGAATTATCAGCAAGCAACTGCGGATGCAACCAGACATCAAATTATTCTGATTGTGGCTGTGGAAACAACAACAACGGATGTGGCAACTGGATTTGGATCTTAATCCTTCTTTCTTGCTGCGGCGGATGCGGTGGAAACGGTCTTAGCCTGTTCGGAAATAACGACGGCGGATGTGGCTGCGGAAACAACAACGGATGCAGTAACCTGATCTGGATCTTACTCCTTCTCTCTTGCTGCGGTGGCGGCTCTAACGGCTGTGGCTGCTAATAAAAGCTTACGCTTTTAGTCCTCGGAGGGCTCGGTCTGTGTACACGGGCCCTCCGTTTTTGTCCGATGCCATCCCTCTGTGCATACGAAATATCCTTTTATCATATAATTTTACGAAAGCCCCGCGCGTTGTGCAAAACACATTGTCCGCTTTAGACACAGATTGGAGGTTGAAACGATGGACGACAACGATTATGTGCTGGCGTTTGACCATTTTTACACCACCAATCACATTCAAATCCTAAAGTCACTTCTTCCGTTTATCGAGGGTAAAAACGCAAGACTGCTCCCCGTCCTGATCAAATATATGGAGCTGCAGTATACGCTTACATTGATTGAAAAAAACAATTTCTCCATGAATGACGGCGGTATCTTTGCAAGCAGTCACAAAGAGCAACAGGGAAAAAACGAGGAGGAAGTGGGAGCGCATATCGAACAGATTTACGGTGCGGTACGCCGCTATCTTGCTCCCGATGAGGATAAGCAGTTCTCACAGATGATATCCGCGATACGCACGATGAAAAACATGCGTGAAATGCAGCAGATGCTCGAAATGCTGCAAAGCCTTAATCCCGATGCCGACAAAGACGGCAGTTTCGGAAATTTAGGCGACTTGGGAAATCTCGCCGGATTGGGCGGGCTTGGCGGCATGGATATCGACATAAATGAATTGATGCAGATGCTCAATTCAAGTCCAACCGAATAAATAATTCAAACAGGAGTTTGTAAGATATGGAAGTCAATAAAGAATGGATGAATGATCCGGCATTGGAGGGAATTGACAAGGCAAAACTTTCCTTCCTTGAAAAACTTTTTGTGCAAAGCACATCGATCGATATGACAAATCAAAAGGAAATGCTGCCCTTTCTGCTTTCCCTTTCCAAGTTAAGCCGTGAGAATAACATTTCCTTTGATAAATCCGAATTTGCACTGATCTATTCCGTACTGCAAAAATATTCCAGCAAGGAAGACATCGCTAAGATGGAGAAGCTTTCCTCCGCTTTCCGTTTCCGGTAAGTACAAGGAGCGCACCCGCCGAGAACAAAATACATACAAACAACATACGGTACTGTACAGGGTCCCCTGTCTTCGGCGTTGAATCCTTGACATGCTGTGCACCTGTCGGTGCGCTTGTAGCCGTGGCATTTGATACTGTGGTTGTCTTCGTCCCCGTCGCAGTAGATGTACTGCCGTTATCGGAGGATACCGGTTTTTGCGCAGCCGGCGTACCGGATGCTGCAGATGGGGTACCAGATGCTGCAATCGCGTCTGATGCCGTCGGTACTGCTGATGCCGGAGCTGCCGCTTCCGAAGGCGTTCCACCTACGGTCACGGAATTTGCGCCGATTGCAGTCGTGGGCGCTCCGGCAGATGTGCCAAGCGCGATTCCCGTACTGCTTGTGGCGTTTGCGTCGGAGCTGCCGGCGCTCTGCGTTGTTCCTGTCCCCGCACTTCCCCCGATTCTCGCTCCAATCTCAATGCTTCCAGCTTCATTTGCGCCGATCACGCTCACAGAATCGCTTTTCTCGGTTGTTTTTGTGCTGTCCTTCTTCTCATCCTTTTTCTCGTCTTTCTTATCTCCCTCGTAGACAAGATATTTATATTTCGCCGCAAGCTCCTTTGCGATCGCAATCGCCCGCTCCGACTTCGCGGTAATTGTCACTTCCTTTGATACCGCCGAAAAACCGCTGAACGCATCCTCCTCCACATCGGTAAGCGAATCGGGAAGCGCAACGCTCGTTACAGAACCTACATTCGCAAACGCATCATTTCCAATCGTTGTGATTGTTGTCGGTATCTTCACATCGCCCGCTCCGCCACTATACTTGTAAAGCACAGTTTTTTTCGCGTTCATCGTAAAACCGGATGATGTGGTAGTCCATTTCTTGTAAAGCGTAAAGTTTTTCTTAACGGCTTTTGCGTTTCCTTTTGCATCGGTCTTGCTGTATTTCGAAAGACAGTTTTTATCCGTATACCAGTTTTTGTCCGTACTGTATCCCGTATATTGAAACGACGCATCGGAAGGATATTCCGGATATCCCGCCTCCTGTATGCCCGCGCCGCTTATAATCTTAGTCTTTACACTCTCAATTTTTTCGTACTCCTCGCCCTCGTAAGTGCCGCTGTATTTTCCACCGTTCATGTCAAACGTCACATAATAATAACTTTTCGCGTCCTTATCCCACTTGGCATAAATCGTTGTATCGCCCTCTATCGTATCGTTTGCGAAATCCCATGCGGTCTTACAAGCCGAATCTTTATACCAGCCCTGAAACAGATAAACAGTTTCCTTCTTTCCGTCGTCCGTTTTCAGTGAAAAGACTCCCTTTTCCAGTATTTTTGCCTCATTTCCGCCGACAGAAACAAGCTCCGAAACCGTGCTGTGTGCGACAACAATACGCGTTTCACCCGCCACATCGGAAATGCCCGTATCAAAAGTTACCTTATATTGGGGAAGCGGTTCCGATACCGTTTTGCTCTCCTGTTCTTTTTCCTCTGTTTTTTCGTCGTCTTGCGTCTTATCGTCTATCGGCTCTTTTTCGTCGTCTTCCTTGTTGTCGGTCTCATCCGCGTATACTTCCACTTCATAGTCGATTCCCACAACTTCCTCGACCTTATTCACATCAAGGTAGGAGCTGTATACAAACTGTTCATAGCTGTCCGCAAGCAGTTGTGCCATTTTTTTCGACTGCGAAGAATCGTTGTCATATATGTAGATAATGCTGTTTTCCTTATCTGCCCCGCGAAATGCGTTGTCGTAAACTGTTTCAATACTCTTTGGCAGTACGATTCCTCTCACATTTGCAAGCGTTTCAAATGCGTTCGGCGCAACCGTCGTCACTGTATCGGGTATCTGCACAAGCTTATCTTCACCGTCATAGCGATAGAGCACAGTCTTGTCGGGATTCAGACAAAATCCGTCCTCTTCGCTGTACCACTTTTTGTAGACAGTCATACTTTCCGTAATTCTGCTCTCCTTGTCAAATTCCTCAATACACTCCTTATCCGTGTACCATTTCCCTTTTTCTGTCCGGTAGCCCGCATACGAGGCATATTGATCGTCGGGATAGGTATCAATCGTCTTATTGTCGTCAACCACCAAAACAGGTGTTCTGTCATTGAAATTGTAACCGTTGTACGCTCCGCTGAACGTTCCGCCATTCATGCTAAACGTAACTGTATTCGTTTCCACAGCCTGCGCCGCGGGCATCGGTATCTGCGATATCACCACAGCCAAAATCATCAGACTCACGCCCAAAATGTTTTTCAATCTCCGATACATACTTTCATCCTATCCTTTCCGCTTTTCTTTCGTATGCAAGGCAATCCCTGTTTAATCTATCTTCTTTGCAATCACAACAAACCGTCCGTCCTCTGTATAGTAATCACATGTTGACAAAATCAGACATATGTCACCGTATGTCAGACTTTCGTCTGTCGTGTAAAGCGCATTACTTTCTATATTTTGTCGAAATTCTTCAAAGCTCTCCTGTGTGCTGACATCAATCGCATCATAATAACGAAACACCTCTTCGTCCTCGTACGCCACAGCGGAAAGCATTGCCGCCACAACGCGGTACGTTCCCTCTTCATACAGACTGTCAAATCGAATTGTCTGATGCTCCATGCAGAACTCTCTGCTCTTATACTTATCCAACGTGCCAAACATCACGCCTGTTCTCATGTTATGTCCGTATATGATAATATTGTTTCCGTCCGCAAGCAGATCGCTCCTGTAATCCAGAATGAGCAGTCCGTTCTTGTCCTCCTGCCTGCTGAAATTCTTATCAAGATAGTAATCGTTATCGCCCTCCCGCGCCATCACGGGATAATTGATTTTCGTTCCTTCTATGGAAAGCCAGCCCGCAAAATCGCTGTTTTCCTCATACAACGCGCTAAACTTGCTTAAAATCACAGGCTCTTTTTGACTACCCAATTTGGGGTTGCCCTCTTCCGTATCTTCCCGTTTGATAACATCTTCATCGCTTTGCGGCTTTGACGTGTCCTCGGAATCAACCGATACGAGAATCTTCTCACGCAGTTTTTTTGCCTGATAATTTGTCCTGATATCCAAAATAATATTCCAATTCACAAACATGACGCAAAGCAAAAGCACGCTCACGGACATCACAATCGCAATCCTTCTGTTGATATTGAGCAGCCGTCTTGTCGTATGTTTTCTTCGTTTTTTTGCAAGAATCTTTTGTTCAATCGTTCGCCGCTGCGCTTCGGTCGTATTCTTTTGGATCTTTTCCAAAAATTCTTCGCCTTTACTGCTTTGAAACACGATGTTTTTCGATTTAATCTCATGGTAGATTTCCTGCGCATGCCTGTTTGTCAATGTCTTTTTCCCATTCATCAACCGGCTGATCAGCCGTAAATCATGCTCCAGAGCCTCCGGATCATAACCTGTGTGATATCTGTTATCCTTTTCCATAAACACACCTATTTTTCTGCGGCCGGCACAATTTCACGCCACAATATTTTTGACAGGTCACGCGCTATCGGAGCCATTAAAATGATAAACTCCCTACAAAACTGCGTCACCGCTTCGTTTTCATCGTGCTGCATATTGGTATTGTCCGTTTTTTCCGCATGTAACGCTTTCGGCACTGCCGCGTCAACGGCATGCTGTCGGATTTCGGTCACGATCGCTCCGATTTGCAGTTCCTTTTGCAGAATATTCAAAAGCTCCATAAGCGCCGAAACGATATTGTGGCGGTTTGGCATTGTGTTTGCGCGCCTAATACATTGGTCTATTTTCTTCTTCGCGTTCTCAAACGCGCGCTGCATCTTTTCCATGCTTTCTTTTGATAAATCGAAGTATCCTCCGCGCCTATTCCACGCACTCGCTGTCAGTATCATACGACGATACCTGCCAAGAAACTTGTACATTCCCTCCAACGCGCCCTCGTTCCAGCTTTCATAAAAAGGCGCATCCTGTTCCTTCGGCGTATTTTCAAAAAGAAGATAAAGCCGCAGACAATCCGTACCGTAGTCCATCACAAGATCATCATCAAACACCTTATTCCCTGTTTGACCAATCCAGTCAAACAAGTTCTTTGCCTCATCGCTTTCATAAATCGGACTATCGGGAATTTCACTCCCCGACAGCCCTTTTGCATTGTATTCAATCTCTCTGTGATTCAGCGGTGTTAATATTTCATTGAACATTATTTGACAACAATATTAAGGATCCTGCCCTTAACGTAAATCTCTTTGACAACGTTTTTGCCCGCCATAAGGTCTGCGATTGCCGGGATTGCATGGGCTTTTTCCTTTACGGAATCCTCCGCCTCGTCAATTCCTACTGCCAACGTCGCTTTCACCTTGCCGTTAATCTGAACCGCAATCTCCACGTTTGCCTCAATCGTCTTCGCCTCGTCAAATTCCGGCCACTTCTGCTGATATACTTTGCCTTTTCCCGCAAAATTGATTTCCCAAAGTTCCTCCGTCATATGCGGCGCAACGGGATTTAAGAGCAGAAGTAAGGTTTCATACTCCGCCTTTGTGACACTGTTTGCTTTATAAAAATCATTGACAAGCGCCATCATTGTCGCAATTGCCGTGTTAAATTTCAAGCTTTCAAAGTCATTTGACACTTTCTTGATGGTCTGATGCATCTTCGTTTCCAAATCGGCACGGTATGCATCGCCGTCAATCAGCATATCCTGGAGTTTCCATACTCTGTCAAGGAAACGGCGGCATCCCCTTACGCCTTCCGCGCTCCACGCCGCGCTCAAATCAAACGCGCCAATAAACATCTCATACGTTCGAAGCGTATCCGCGCCAAACTCGTTGACCACATCATCGGGATTGACTACATTTCCTCTTGACTTTGACATCTTCTCGCCGTTCTCGCCCAAAATCATACCATGCGAAGTACGCTTTTTATACGGCTCACTGCACGATACCAGTCCCTGATCATAGAGGAACTTATGCCAAAACCGCGAGTACAGAAGATGAAGCGTCGTATGCTCCATTCCACCGTTATACCAATCAACCGGCATCCAGTAGTCGATTGCCTCTTTACTTGCAAACGCCTCACTGTTGTCCGGATCGATATATCTCAAGAAATACCATGAAGAACCCGCCCACTGCGGCATGGTATCCGTTTCACGCTCTGCCTTGCCGCCGCACTTCGGACATGTTGTTTCCACCCAGTCACGCATTGCCGCAAGCGGTGATTCGCCTGTGTCGGTCGGCATATAGCTGTCCACCTCGGGAAGTCTTAACGGAAGCTCGCTCTCGTCAAGCGGCACATATCCGCAGTCCGGACATTTCACGACGGGAATCGGCTCACCCCAGTAACGCTGACGTGAAAATACCCAGTCACGAAGTTTGAAGTTCACCTTCTTATGTCCGATGCCCTTATCCTCAAGCCACTTTATAATAGTTGCTTTCGCTTCTTTTACCTCTAATCCGTTCAAAAAATCCGAATTGCAGAGAATTCCCGTTGCAACATCCGTAAACGCCTCGTTCTGCACATCTCCGCCTGCCACAACTTCTATGATGGGAAGACCGAACTTCTTTGCGAAATCCCAGTCCCTCGTATCATGCGCCGGAACCGCCATAATCGCGCCTGTTCCGTATGACATGAGTACATAGTCGGAAACCCATACCGGAATTTCCTTGTTATTAACGGGATTGATTGCCGAGATACCCTCTAAGCAAACGCCCGTTTTATCTTTTGCAAGTTCTGTTCGCTCAAAGTCAGACTTTTTGGAAGCCTGCTCGCGATAGCCCGCTACTTCGTCATAGTTTGCAATATCCGCCTTATATTTTTCAATCAACGGATGCTCGGGTGAAATTACCATGTAAGTCGCGCCAAACAGCGTGTCCGGTCTTGTCGTATAAACGGTAAGGATTTCTTCCTTATCTTTCAACTTAAAGTTAACCTCGGCACCCTCGGAACGTCCAATCCAGTTTTTCTGCGAAACTTTTACTTTTTCGATATAGTCAACTTCATTTAAACCGTCAATCAGCTTATCCGCATACTCTGTGATCTTGAGCATCCACTGAGACTGCATCTTTCTGATAACTTCCGAACCGCAGCGCTCACACACGCCGTTTACAACCTCCTCATTCGCAAGTCCAACCTTGCAGGAGGTACAAAAATTAATCGGCATCTCGCTCTTGTATGCAAGTCCTTTTTTGAATAACTGTAAGAAAATCCACTGTGTCCACTTATAATAGTTTTCGTCCGTGGTGTTGATTTCCTTCGACCAGTCAAAGGAATAACCAAGCGCCTTTAACTGCTCCTTAAAACGTGCCACATTGTTCTTTGTGACAATCTTTGGGTGAATTTTATTCTTAATGGCGTAATTTTCCGTGGGAAGTCCGAACGCGTCCCAGCCCATCGGAAAAAGTACATTGTAGCCCTGCATTCTGCGTTTTCTTGATACAATGTCCATCGCCGTGTATGGTCTTGGATGACCTACATGAAGTCCCTGTCCCGACGGATACGGAAACTCCACAAGGGCATAATACTTCGGCTTTGATTTATCAATGCCAACCTTAAACGCCTCCTCCTTATCCCATATGTCCTGCCATTTCTTCTCAATATCCTTTGGAGAATATTCTCTGCTCATATATTTTTGCTCCTTTTATCGTTAATCTATTCTTTCCGTATTCAACAAACACGTCTTTATTGTAGCGCAATTGCTTTTATATTTCAAGTCTTGTAGAAAATAGTTTCCTACTTTTCTCCACCTGCCTTAAAATTATAAATCGGCTTCATCACATTATCCACAGTCACCGTTTCTCCTATTACATGCAGCATATCCTCCATACTCCGATACGCAAACGGCGATTCATCCAGTGTATCCTTATTGATGCAAATCGAGTGAATACCCTCCATCGCCTTCTTAAATTCAGAAACCGTATGATGCTCTTTTACCTCGGAACGTTTGTAAATCCGTCCCGAACCGTGCGGCGCAGAACAATTCCAATCGGCATTGCCAAGTCCTGTGCCTAATATTATTCCGTCACGCATGTTGATTGGAATGATAACCTTCTCTCCTGTCTTCGCACTGATTGCTCCTTTTCGCAAAACAGGTACATCTTCCGAAAAATCAATGTAATTGTGAATGCAAGTGTAGCTGTCCAAAACCTTCCATTTCATGCCGCGCACAATCTCGTCAATCATTGCCTCTCTGTTGTATCTTGCGAAATCCTGCACAATCTCTAAGTCATGCATATAATGATCCAACAGTTCCCCTTCCAAACAAGTCATATCATAAGATGCATGACCTTGCTTTTTCATTTGGGATACGTGCTGTCCTTCCCTGAGATAATAATTTGTCACTTCCATTCCAAGGTGACGACTGCCGGAATGAACGACGATATAAAGCGCTCCTTCCTCGTCCCGATCCACCTCAATAAAATGATTCCCGCCGCCAAGCGTTCCGATGCTTTGTTCCGCCTTAATCGCATCAATCGCTTTGTAACAGTACAGCTTTTCCAGTTCAATCATACTGCTCAGCTTGTGACATGTTTTTCTGACTTTTCCTCCAACCGGAACATTTTCGCGAATGACAGTATCCAGCTTTTGACACTCTATATTTTTTTGTTTAATTTTCGCAAGCGTCATTCCGCATCCGATATCCACGCCGACCAGACTCGGAAGCAGTGAATCTCCGACTGTCATTGTCAGTCCTATTG
>JAIEDW010000102.1 GCA_029067805.1 Lachnospiraceae bacterium | reverse complement strand
AACTTACGCTGTGCTTTATCGGAATTAGTTTCCTTGCCTTTGTGGGAAACAGCCTCTTTGCGAAACCTATGAAAAAAGCGGGCAGACGGCTTTCCGATAAAAATGCACTTCTGCTGGAAAAGCTGACAAATATTTTGACCGGAATGGAGCTTGTCAAAATTTTTCCTGTCGGTACAAAACTGACAAGCGAATACGAAGATGCCGGTATCGACTACTACCGTACGCAAAAACATGCAAATCGCCTCTCGGCGGGACTGGAAAGCCTCAACTGTTTCTTTGACTTAGCAGGCGCGTTAGCCTCTCTGGGTCTTGGTGTATGGTTCGTGTCGCTTGGGCGCGTCAGTCTTGCTAACTTATCGGCGATTTATACATTATACGGTACTTTCCGCTATGTCTTTTTGGATATCGGATTGTATCTGCCGCAGATGATGGGCTGTATCGGCAATGCGGAGAAAATCTTTGCCTTCCTCGATATGGAAGAAGAACCGGAGCATTGGCCCTGCCGGGACAGTATAGATGACACTGCGGATGATACCATGCTTACGATGCAGAATATCTGTTTTTCGTATAATGAAAACAATGTTGTTTTGGAGGATTTTTCCGCGGAAATCAAAAAAGGAAGTTTTGTCGCCATTGCGGGTGAATCCGGCTGCGGAAAAAGTACACTTACGAAACTTTTATTGGGCTTTTATCCACCCCAAAAAGGGTGTCTTGCAATCAACGGCAAAGCATACGCCGACCTTACGCTGGAGGAAGTCCGCGCACAGATTGCCTATGTTCCGCAGGAGCCTTATTTATATGAAACAAGCATTGCAGAAAATATATCTTACGGAAAATGCGGCGCAAACCGTGAGAAAATTATCGCGGCGGCAAAAGCGGCAAACGCACATGATTTCATTACTCGTCTGCCAAACGGCTACGACACGGTTTTGGGATCACGCGGCAATACGCTCTCGGGCGGCGAAAGGCAGCGCATCGCAATTGCCCGTGCCATTATCCGTAATGCCCCACTTATTATCCTTGACGAAGCGACCTCCGCGCTGGATAACGAATCGGAAACACTCGTACAGGACGCGATTCGAAATCTGAAAGGTACACGCACCATATTGATGATCGCCCATCGCCCAAGCTCTATTGCGGCAGCCGATTTTGTCATTCGAATGGGTAGTGCCAATTAGCGCGGCAAATTCAAAAATCTTTTCGTGCGATTGCCTTGACCGTCGTTTATGAAAGTGTTATTATTTTAACGAGAAAAATTTTAGATTTATCGATAAACGATGGATTTCGATTACAAAAACGGAGGATTTCAAATGAGTAAAGGTTTTCAAGATTTACTGAAAAAAGTTTACGAGTGCGACCGCAAGACAGTTGCCGTTGCCGTTGCAGAAGACGAGCCAGTATTGGAGGCTGTACAGGCTGCAAAAGAAAAAGGTATCGCTGACGCGATTTTAGTCGGTGAGGAAGCAAAGATCAGAGAAATCGCTTCCAATATGAATATCGATCTGGCAGGCTTTGAGATTATCAACGAGCCGGATCATGTACAGGCGGCACTTACGGCTGTCAAGCTTGTTCATGACGGCAAGGCTGATATGTACATGAAGGGACTGATTGACACAAAGAATTTCTTAAAGAGCGTTTTGGACAAAGAAGTCGGACTTCGTACCGGCAGAGCGCTCTCCCATGTATGCGTGTTTGAGATTAAGGGTATTGACCGTCTTTTATTCTTATCGGATGTTGCTTTTATGACGTATCCGGAATTGGAAGACAAGGTTGCTATTATCAACAATACAGTTGAGGTCTGCCACGCTTGCGGTATTGCAAATCCGAAGGTTGCCCCGGTTGCTGCTGTTGAGGTTGTAAATCCTAAGATGCCTTGTACGGTTGACGCAGACGAGCTTGCAAAGATGAATGCAGAAGGCAAAATTACAGGCTGTGTTATCGATGGACCGCTTTCTATGGATATGGCAATCGACAGCGCTGCTGCTGCACATAAGGGTGGCACGGACAGAAAGATTGCGGGCGATGCGGATGTTATTCTTTTCCCGGATATCCATGCCGGAAACCTTGTATACAAGGTGCTGACACATCTGTGCGATGTCAAGAACGGTAATATCTTAACGGGTACAGCTGCACCTGTTATTCTGACATCTCGTTCCGATTCATTTGAAGCGAAACTGAATTCCATTGCACTTGCGGCAGTTGTTGCGGAAGCGATGAAAAAATCGAAATAAAAGAAATGAACTTTTTTGTCGAACTGCTGGCTGAAAGCGTATGTGAAATCGCAGATCATCTGATCAACAAAAAAATAGACAAACACTATAATAGGAGGAACAACATTATGTCAATCAAAAGTCTGATCATCAATCCAGGCTCTACTTCTACAAAAATCGGTGTTTTCGAGGACGAAAATTTATTGTTTGAGGAAACATTAAGACATTCTACGGAAGAGATTTCTCAGTATGCCACGATTGTAGACCAAAAGGATTTTAGAAAGAAAATTATCACAGACTTATTAGCGGAAAAGAATTTTGATATCAAGTCACTGAATGTCGTAGTCGGACGCGGCGGTATGTTAAAACCGATTTCGGGCGGTACATACGCAGTAACGGACGCACTGCTTGCCGACTTAAAGGTTGGTGTACAAGGACAGCATGCATCTAACCTTGGCGGTATTCTTGCAAAGGAAATTGCGGATTCTGTTGGCGTTCCTTCTTACATCGTTGACCCTGTTGTGGTTGACGAACTGATGCCGATTGCAAGATATTCCGGCGTTCCGGAACTTCCGCGCGGCAGTATTTTCCATGCACTGAACCAAAAGGCAGTTGCAAAACGATATGCAAATGAAATCGGCAAACCTTATGAGTCATTGCGTTTAATCGTGGTACATATGGGCGGCGGTGTTTCTGTCGGCGCACATGAAAACGGAAAGGTTATCGACGTATTCAGCGCATTTGACGGCGACGGTGCATTCTCTCCCGAGCGTGCCGGCGGTGTTCCCTGCGCAGCACTCGTGAAAATGTGCTTTTCCGGAAAATATACCGAGAAAGAAGTATACAGCAAGCTGATTGGAAAAGGCGGATTTAACGCTTATCTTGGCACAAACGATATGCGCGAGGTATCAAAGCTTGCCGAGGAAGGCAACAAAACAGCTGCTGAAGCAAAGGAATCATTTCTTCTTCAGGTTTCAAAGGATATCGGCTCTATGGCATGTGTCCTGAACGGAAAAGTTGACCAGATTATCGTGACGGGCGGTATCGCATACGCGACTGATGTAGTCGCTACACTTAAGGAAAGAGCGGAATGGATTGCTCCGTTTACTGTATATCCCGGCGAAGACGAACTGCTTGCACTTGCACAAGGTGCATTACGCGTGATGAACGGGGAAGAAAAGGCATTGGAATATTAATTATTTGATAAAAAGAACCCTGCGGTCATGAACAAACAATACCGCAGGGATTTTTTATGCAAAATATTTCTATTCCATTGAATTCATTTTCAACGCAAGATAGAGAAGCGCTGCTTCCTTAAATTTTCTTGGATTAAATCCTGTTTCTTTTGCGATTTTATCTAATTTATATTGTAACGTATTTTTATGTAGAAACATCTGTTCACATGTTTCTTTTAGCGACATATCTGTGGCAAAATAAACTTTTAACAATTCTTGTTCCTCATCAGACAATGCGTTGATTGTCTTTTCCAAAAAGTAATCTCTCACATCATCTGTGATATTCCCAAGCAACAATTCCAAATCCAGTTCCTCAAAAACAGCAATACAATCTTTTCCTAACAGACTGCACAGTGCAACCTTTGCCGCCTTATATGAGTAATGTAGTTTAGACAGTGGCGCAGAATTTCCGATTCCAATTTTTACGGTCGGAAGATTTTTCTCTGCCAGCATCTCAAATAAATATCGCCATTTTTTGAAATGTGCGCTTTCTATTAACAAAATATATTCGTTGGGATAGTTAAACGTATACAAAAAGGAGCCTGTCTGCTCAAACGTATGATAAATATTTTTTTCAATTAGAGCTGCGTTCAAAACTGCATTTTGCGACGCAGCGTGAGCATCCAGTTTTATCGTAATCGCGCGATAATCTGTCTGAATGTTAATTTGATAACGGTTTAAAAACTCCGTCACATACGGCTGGCTTGCATAACCGTTACGAATCAGCGTGCGAATCACATGATTGAGCTGTGTCTTTTG
>JAIEDW010000101.1:1506-6112 GCA_029067805.1 Lachnospiraceae bacterium | reverse complement strand
AGCTCTTTCATAACGAAAGGCTTAAACAGCTCAATCGCCATCTCTTTCGGCAGACCGCACTGATAAATCTTTAATTCGGGACCTACGACGATAACCGAACGTCCTGAGTAGTCTACACGCTTACCGAGCAGGTTCTGACGGAAACGTCCCGATTTACCCTTAAGCATATCGGAAAGCGATTTTAACGCTCTGTTTCCGGGACCTGTAACAGGTCGTCCACGTCTGCCGTTATCGATCAGCGCGTCAACTGCCTCCTGAAGCATTCTCTTTTCATTACGTACGATAATATCAGGTGCGCCAAGCTCCAGAAGTCGTTTCAGACGGTTATTTCGGTTGATGATTCTTCGATACAAATCGTTCAGATCCGACGTCGCAAAACGTCCACCGTCAAGCTGTACCATCGGACGCAGATCGGGCGGAAGAACAGGAATCACATCCATGATCATCCACTCAGGTCTGTTGCCTGATGCTCTAAAAGACTCAACAACTTCAAGCCGTTTTACTATCTTAGCACGTTTTTGTCCCTTTGTGTTGTCATTCTTAAGTTCTGTGGAAAGCTCATCGCATTCTTTCTCCAGATCGATCGCACAGAGCAGTTCCTTTATCGCTTCTGCGCCCATGCCAACACGGAATGTATTTCTTCCGTACTTTTCAATATTATCCTGATATTCCTTCTCAGATAATACCTGCTTGTATTCCAGATCCGTATCCATCGGATCCAGCACGATATAAGATGCAAAATACAATACCTTCTCAAGCACCCTCGGCGTCAGGTCAAGGATCAATCCCATACGGCTTGGAATCCCCTTAAAGTACCAGATATGAGATACGGGAGCCGCAAGCTCAATATGTCCCATACGCTCTCTGCGCACGCTTGATTTTGTAACTTCAACGCCGCACCTGTCGCAGATGACACCCTTATATCGAATCTTCTTATACTTACCGCAATGACACTCCCAGTCCTTACTTGGTCCAAAAATTTTTTCACAATACAGACCGTCACGCTCAGGCTTTAAGGTTCTGTAATTGATTGTTTCGGGCTTTGTCACTTCGCCCTTTGACCACTCCCTGATCTTCTCAGGAGAAGCAAGACCTATTTTGATCGCATCAAAGGAAATAGACTGACTCTGTTCATTTTTAATCTCAGACATTTTGGCACTCCTTCCAGATTATATATTATCAAAACCTTTTACTCTGCAAAATCATCATCGAAACTGCTGTCATCGGCAAAATCGTCATCCGAGAAATCGTCGTCGGCAAAATCGTCATCAGCAAAATCATCATCTTCCGCATCAACCAAGTCACCACTGACATCAAATTCCTTCTGCTGATAGCCCTCAAGCTTCTCTCTGTTGTCGTACTTGTTGTCACCCTCCATTTCCACACGGAAATCGGAATCAGTGTAGTCAACCGACTCTTTCAGCTCCACTTCGTTGCGATCTTCATCGTAAACCTTGACATCAAGACCAAGCGACTGTAATTCCTTAAGCAATACCTTGAACGATTCTGGAATACCCGGTTCAGGAATATTCTCACCCTTGATAATCGCCTCATATGTCTTTACACGTCCGACAACGTCATCGGACTTCACGGTCAAAATCTCCTGTAATGTGTGCGATGCGCCGTACGCCTCAAGCGCCCACACCTCCATCTCTCCGAAACGCTGTCCACCGAACTGCGCCTTACCGCCGAGAGGCTGCTGTGTTACCATACCGTACGGTCCGGTAGAACGCGCATGGATCTTATCATCTACAAGGTGATGCAGTTTCAGATAATGCATGTGTCCGATCGTTACCGGACTGTCAAAATACTCACCCGTTCTTCCGTCGCGAAGTCTTACCTTACCGTCTCTTGAAATCGGAACGCCTTTCCAAACCTTTCTATGATCTCTATTTTCTGACAGATAATCAAGCACCTCGGGCAGAAGCTCCGCTTTATGTTTTGCTTCAAACTCCTCCCACTCAAGGTTTACATAATCATTCGCAAGTTCCAATGTATCCATAATATCCGCTTCGTTTGCACCGTCAAATACAGGTGTTGATACATTAAATCCAAGCGCCTTTGCCGCAAGGGAAAGATGGATTTCAAGCACCTGACCGATATTCATACGCGAAGGCACACCGAGCGGGTTCAGCACAATGTCAAGCGGTCTTCCGTTTGGCAGATACGGCATATCTTCCACAGGAAGCACACGGGAAACAACACCCTTATTTCCGTGGCGGCCAGCCATCTTGTCACCAACCGAAATCTTTCTCTTCTGCGCGATATAAATGCGCACTGACTGGTTGACTCCCGGCGCAAGCTCTGTATCGCCCGCTGCTCTTGAGAATACTTTTGCGTCAACAACCACGCCGTATTCGCCGTGCGGAACCTTGAGCGAGGTATCACGCACCTCTCTTGCCTTCTCACCGAAAATCGCGCGAAGCAGTCTTTCTTCCGCAGTCAGCTCTGTTTCGCCCTTCGGCGTTACCTTTCCGACAAGGATATCGCCCGCGCGCACCTCAGCGCCGACACGGATAATACCTCTGTCATCCAGATCCTTTAACGCGTCATCGCCGACACCCGGTACATCTCTTGTAATTTCCTCAGGTCCAAGCTTTGTATCACGCGCATCTGTTTCATATTCCTCTATATGGATCGATGTATACACATCTTCCATAACAAGTCGTTCACTTAACAGTACGGCGTCCTCGTAGTTGTAACCCTCCCATGTCATGAAACCGATTAGGGGGTTCTTTCCAAGTCCAAGTTCTCCACCGCTTGTGGAAGCGCCGTCCGCTATAACCTGACCTTCTGCTACATGGTCGCCCTTAAACACAATCGGCTTCTGATTGTAACAGTTGGACTGATTGCTTCGTTCAAATTTATGCAGATGAAATTCTGCCTTCTCACCATCATCATAGGCAATTTTAATTACCTTTGAATCAACATACGTGATCGTGCCCGCTTTCTTTGCAACCACACACACGCCCGAGTCAACAGCCGTTTTGACCTCCATACCCGTACCGACTACGGGAGCTTCCGTAAACAACAACGGCACTGCCTGACGCTGCATGTTGGAACCCATCAGCGCACGGTTTGCGTCATCGTTCTGCAAAAACGGAATCAGCGCCGTCGCCACAGAGAACACCATCTTCGGCGACACGTCCATATAGTCAAACATCGCCTTCGGGTACTCCTGTGTTTCGTCAAGATAACGACCAGATACCGAATTTCGTACAAAATATCCCTTCGCGTCAAGCTGCTCGTTCGCCTGCGCTACATGATAATTATCCTCCTCATCGGCAGTCATGTACACAACTTCATCCGTAACACGAGGATTGTTCGGGTCTGATTTATCAATCTTTCTATATGGAGCCTCAATAAAACCATATTCGTTAATTCTCGCATACGATGCAAGAGAGTTGATCAAACCGATGTTCGGACCTTCAGGCGTTTCAATCGGACACATTCTTCCATAATGAGAATAGTGTACATCTCGAACCTCGAATCCGGCACGATCTCTCGACAGACCGCCCGGTCCCAATGCGGAAAGACGCCTCTTGTGTGTCAGCTCGCCAAGCGGATTGTTCTGATCCATAAACTGTGACAACTGCGAAGAACCAAAGAACTCTTTGATGGCAGCCTGTACAGGTTTTATGTTAATTAAAGCCTGTGGTGAAACATCATCGGAGTCATGTGTAGTCATACGCTCACGCACCACACGCTCCATTCTTGACAGACCAATACGGTACTGATTCTGCAAAAGCTCTCCGACCGCTCTGATACGTCTGTTGCCCAAATGGTCAATATCATCGCTGTTTCCAAGACCATACTCAAGGTGCATATTGTAATTGATTGATGCCAGAATATCTTCCTTTGTGATGTGCTTCGGGATTAACTCATGCACATTTCGGATAATCGCATCGGCAAGTTCCTCTGCATTCTCTGAATACTCTTCCAAAATCTGGCGCAGCACAGGGAAATAAACCTGTTCTGTGATGCCAAGGCTTCTCGGCTCACAGTCCACAAAGTTTGTGATGTCAACCATCATGTTGGAGAGCACCTTGACGATCTTTTCCTCTGTCTGAATCCAAACAAACGGAACCGCCGCATTCTGAATCGCTTCCGCCATCTCTACTGTTACTTTATCACCTTTCGCACCAAGTACCTCACCGCTGAAAGGATCTACAACATCTTCCGCCAAAATCTGATTTCTGATGCGATTTTTGAGCGCAAGCTTTTTGTTAAATTTATAACGGCCAACCTTTGCAAGGTCATACCTTCTAGGGTCAAAGAACATCGCCGTGACAAGGTTTTCCGCACTGTCCAAACTGAACGGCTCACCCGGACGGATTTTGCTGTAAAGCTCCTTTAAGCCTTCCTGATAATTCTCGGCGGTATCCTTTGTAAAACTTGCGTGAATCTTTGGCTCATCACCAAACAATTCCAGAATTTCTTCGTTTGTACCGACACCAAGTGCACGGATAAATACCGTAATCGGCACCTTTCTTGTTCTATCTACACGAACATAGAAAACATCATTGGAATCCGTTTCGTACTCCAACCATGCTCCTCTATTGGGGATCACTGTACAGGAAAATAATCTCTTACCAATCTTGTCATG
>JAIEDW010000101.1:0-1406 GCA_029067805.1 Lachnospiraceae bacterium | reverse complement strand
CAAAACCTCTTCTTGTCTTTGGTAGCTCATACGCATCGTTTTTCCCGAAACAACCTGACGTAATCTGTTCTTTTCCATGACATTTTCACCCCGTTCTTCAATTATAGTCATATATTCGACGCGCTACCCCGTGTCGGGCGTTAAGAAACGCCTGTTATTTAAAGCACGGTAAATAAGCCTATTTTTCACAATAGCGCACATTACATGTTATCACAAGTCATTTTGAAAGTCAACGAAATTTTTACAAAAGTTGGAAAAATTTAAGAAAGGGCAGGAATTGACCTGCCCTTTTTGATATGTGCCAGAAACTTATTTCAAAGTGATCTTAGCGCCCTCAGCCTCAAGTTTTGCCTTGATATCATCAGCCTCAGCCTTTGCTGCTGCCTCTTTGAGTACCTTCGGTGCGTTGTCAACCAGATCCTTAGCTTCCTTCAAGCCAAGACCTGTCACTTCACGAACAACCTTGATAACCTTAACCTTGTTCGGTCCTACATCGGTAAGCTCTACATCGAACTCATCCTTCTCCTCTGCTGCCGGTGCTGCTGCGCCTGCTGCCATAACGACTGCACCTGCTGCTGCAGATACGCCGAATTCTTCCTCACAAGCCTTTACCAAATCGTTTAACTCTAAAACGGTAAGCTCTTTGATCGCTTCAATAAATTCTGCTGTTGTCATCTTTGCCATGATTTTTTCCTCCATAATCATTTTATTTTTTCAATTTGTTTCGATTTTACTCTGCTGCCGGCGCTTCTGCTGTTTCCGCAACAGGCTCTGCTGCTGCTTCCTCTGCCGGTGCTTCTGTAGCTGCCTCTTCTGTTGTTGCTTCTGAAGCAGTCTCTACTGGTGCTGCCGCTTCCTCTGCAGCAGGTGCAGGTTCACATGCGCTTGCGCCGCCCTTTTCTGCAATCTGATTAAGCACACGTGCGAAGTTTGTAATCGGCGACTTGATGCTTCCGAGGAACTTTGAAAGCAGTTCTTCTCTTGAAGGAATATTTGCGATTGCCTTCATTCCTTCCGCATCATAGACAACGCCCTCTACAACGCCCGCTCTGATCTCAAGTGCAGGACATCCCTTTGCAAAATTGCTCACAATTCTCGCGGGAGCCGTTGCATCATCCTTGCTCACTGCAATCGCGTTTGTTCCCTTAAGGTTCTCGCAAAGACCTTCGAATTCCGTACCCTGAAATGCACGGTTCATCAAAGTATTCTTATAAACCTTGTAAGTAACACCCGCCTCGCGAAGCTGCTTACGAAAAACCGTATCCTGTGCAACTGTAATTCCGCTGTACTTTACGATTATAACAGATGCAGCATCTTTGATCGTCGCTGAGATCTCGTCAATGATCGGCTGTTTTAATTCAACTTTTGCCATTTTCTTACCTCCTTATAGATTTATGGATTTGCAC
>JAIEDW010000100.1 GCA_029067805.1 Lachnospiraceae bacterium | reverse complement strand
ATTTTTGCTCTGTTCATTTTGCTGGGATTATAATATAATATTATAGTAAGAGAATGAATTTTATGAGAATAATAGACACTGCAAAATAAGAAATAAATATTTCATACTCACGAAAGGAAGTGTTTTGAATGTCTTTACCGCAATTAAAAACTTATACGGAAGAAGATTATTACAATTTGCCAGAAGATGTGAGGGCAGAGTTGATAAATGGACAATTTTATGATATGTCTGCTCCAAGCACATTACATCAAAAAATATTAAGTCGTCTACACGCCGCTATATTCAATTATATAAGCACCAAAGGCGGAAATTGTGAAGTGTTGCCGGCTCCGTTTGCTGTCAATTTACTAAATGATAAGAAAAATATCGTTGAACCCGACATCTCTGTGATCTGTGATCCGAATAAGCTTACTGATAAAGGGTGCAACGGTGCGCCTGACTGGATCATTGAGATTGTATCTCCCTCTAATCCGAGTCATGACTATATAACCAAACTTAGCTTGTATCATGATGCCGGTGTTCGTGAATACTGGATTGTTGACCCACAGAGTAAGTACATTCATGTATATAACATGGAAACAGGTAATTTAGATGTCTATTCTTTTAACGACACTGTAAAAGCCGGTATCTATGACGATTTATTGATTGATTTTTCAAGTATTGATTTGGATGTCTGATTACAACTATTCAAACAAAAACAGACTGCCAAAATGCCTTTATTTCATTTTGACAGTCTAATATTTTTCTCTCGACATTTCAATTTCACTGCAATTTTCCGCATTCTCCCGCATCGCCGCGCATGATTTCAATGCCATGCGCGAGCGTCGGCAAAACAAATGTAAGACTTTCTTTTACCGCTTTCACACTTCCCGGCAAATTGATGATTAATGTCCTATTCCGCATCACACTCACTGCGCGGCTGAGCATCGCTCTTGGCGTGATGTTCAAGCTATACTGTCTGATCGCCTCCGCGATACCGGGCGCGTTTTTCGTAGCTGCGCGCATTGTCGCCTCGGGCGTGCAATCTCTCGGTGAAAATCCCGTGCCGCCTGTCGTAAAAAGTATATCTACTTGATCCTCATCGCAAAAACGGACAATTTCATTGTAAAGCACATCTTCCTCATCGGGAAGAACTATCGTGCGAACAATCTCATATCCGTTTTCCGTAAGCAGTTCACAGATTGCAGGTCCGCTCAAATCCTCGCGTTCTCCGCGGCTGCCTTTGTCACTTGCCGTTATCACACCCGCTCGGAATTTCGCTTTATTCCCGATAATCAATTCATCACCCACGCTCACAGTTCCGCCATGCAGCACCTTTGCAAACACGCCCTCGCGCGGCATGATACAATCGCCCACTTGGTGAAAAATTTCACATTCCGAATGACACTGCTTCCCAATCTGTGTGATTTCCAAGACAACATCATTACATTGAAAAATCGTACCAACCGGATAAGTTTTAAAATCAAACCCCTCCACCAAAAGGTTTTCACCGAACGCACCATCCTCAACCTTCGCGCCTCTTGCGCGGAATGCCTCAACTGCCTCATACGACAAAAGGCTTACTTGCCTGTGCCAGTTTCCGGCATGAGCGTCGTTTTCCAATCCATGATTCTCAATCACTACGGACGTCCCAATATTCTTTTTGGCTGTTCCTTTTTTTTCACTGATGCATACTGCTTTTATTGTTCCCATTCTTAACCTCCAATTTGTACCATTTTTCTTTGATCTTCTTTTTCTTTAATACTCTTTTCCGAAAACGCATGCGCTTCGGGCTTCTTTTTGACCGCCTCAACGATACGTTCCCGAATCTCGTCATCACTTTTACCCACTCGCAAAAGCGGTTTCAATTCAATTCCGTTATCATAGTGGAGGCACAGCTTTAACTGTCCCTCCACAGTCAACCTGACGCGATTGCACGCGCTACAGAATTTATGAGATATCGGACTGATAAAACCAATCCTCCCCTGAAATCCGTCAAACAAATAATACTGCGCTGTTTCACTCTTTTTCGCATCAGGCGCTCTCTTAGCAGTTCCATATCTTTTTTCAAGCCGATCCAGTATTTCCTCTGAAGGAATACCATGAAATCCTTTCCCACACCCAATCGGCATCAGTTCGATAAAGCGCACATCCACATCTTTTTCCAACGCAAGCCCTGCAATATCCTCTAACTCGGTTTCATTCAATTCTCTGCTTGGCACACAGTTTATCTTTACCTGCATCCCTCTGTCAAGCGCCGCATCAATCGACTCCATAACGCGG
>JAIEDW010000010.1 GCA_029067805.1 Lachnospiraceae bacterium | reverse complement strand
CCATAATGATCATCGTATCGGCACGCTTTCCGATCAGCTTTATTGATACCCTGTACCACAAATCCGCCATAACCTCATATTCCACGGAACCGAAAAGTTCTCCCCGCACGAGCTTTTTAAACTGCTCCTTTAACAGATCACGCTCATTTTGGATTCTGCGGTTATGTTCTGCTTCATCAATCCCTTTCTCAAAAGCAATGTCATTGTCATACCGCGAATTGGTACGCAAAAGTTCAATCTTATCCTTTCGATATTCGTAGATTGCAATCGGTACATCAAGCAAATCAAAGAAAACGCTTGTATTCGAACGTGAGTTCCATAATTCGCTGACAATATCTGCATTTTCATCACTATTGCGAACCGTTGTGTTTTTTTCCTCTTTCAGAAGAAACGCTTCATATTCCTCTACGGGCATCGGCTTTGCATAGAAAAATCCCTGTGCATACTCGCACCCGATGCACTTTAAGAAGTCAACCTGTTCCAAGGTTTCCACGCCTTCCACAATGGAAGGCAGGTGCATCCATTTTGCCATGCGGATAACCGACGTAATAACCTTCTCGCCCCTGTTATTGAACTTCGCGTCCTGTTGGAGAAATTTCATATCCACCTTCAGATAATCCACGTCCATATCCTTCAACACGTTGAGCGAAGAATACCCGCTTCCGAAATCATCCATCATAATCTTAAAACCGATGTTATGAAGTCTGCTCATGGTTTTCATCACAAGCGCCTGATCCTCCATAAACGCACTCTCCGTCAGCTCCAGATTCAAGAGCGCTGCCGGTATTTTATACTCGGTGATCAAACTTTTCAAAATCTCCACCAAATGCGGATTGTAAATGTTTACCCTTGACACATTGACAGAAATCGGATTCGGATTCTTTCCCTCATCGAGCCATTTTCGAAGAAGCATACACACGCGGCGCCACATATATTGATCAAGCCGCCCAATAATTCCGTTTCGCTCATAAATCGGAACAAATTCCGCAGGCGCAATCATCCCCCTGTCGGGATGCCGCCACCGCACAAGCGCCTCCGCGCCATAAGACTTATCGGTCACAAGATTAATTTTAGGCTGTAGAAATACTTCAAACTGCTCCTCTTCAATCGCCTTGTTTACCTCATTAATAATAAACTGCTCCTGTCGCATGTTTTCAATCATGCTGTCATCATAGTACCCTACGTCATCGACAAACTTCCCCTTGCAGTTTTTCGCCGCCAGAAATGCCCTGTCATACATCTCGGACACGTCCATTGTAGGGTCCTTAATAATATAAACGCCACAAGAAACCTTGATATTGTAATCTTTATTGACTTTCTTCATATTAATCTGAAGCGCTTTTATCAGAAGGTCAATATTTTGTTCACTGTATGGCAGACACACGCCAAAAACATCATTTTCTATTCTGCCGCATGTAAAATATTCAAACGCTGTCGCGACACGCTTTAACTCCTTGGCAATGCTTTTGAGTATCTTATCTCCTTCTTTAATACCATAAAAATTGTTGATCATCTTAAAGCGGTCGATATCGATTCGCACAAACGCAAAATTTTCCTCCTCCGCTTCAACGAGCAGCCTGCGCACCTCACGGTAAAATTTGAACTTTGTGTGCAATCCTGTTAAGCCATCACGTTCCATTTGAATCATGCGGCTCTTATCCATTGCATTCTTCAGTCGAAACATCAAAAGCTCCGGATTGTACGGTTTCATCACGAAATCCCACACGCCTGCCTCCAGACATTTCTTCTCGGAATGCCAATCCTCATTTGCGGTTGCCACAATAACCGGAATATTGTCATACTCCTTGTGAAGCCGAAATTCGTCCATAAACTGAAAGCCATCCATCACAGGCATAATCAAGTCAAGCACAATCGCCGTTACTTTGTCAACATTCTTTTTTAACAGATCGAGAGCTTCCCTGCCATTGCTTGCGCATATCACGTCAAACTCACCCACCAGTATGTCAACAAGGGTCTTCTTTAGCAGCTCTTCATCATCTACTACCAATATGGTATCTTTTTTGTTCATGCAACCGCTCCTTTGGGAAAATACCAAATTCTTTTTATATATTTTTAATTTTACTGTCAAATCGGGAGAGTTGTCAATAGTTTACGCAAAAAGGAACCGAAAACGGTTCCTTTTTGTGCAATGTTGCTATGAACTTTTATTTTGTCTTGAAGCTGACTGGCTTACTCTTATTGCTTGGCGAAATATTTGAATTTTTCGGTACTACTTTAACAAAATATTGTGTTTTTGACATAAATACTGTACCAATTACCTCATCATCCTCAGTACATTGCTTATCAGTATAGAACTTAAGCTCATAGTCCGTCTCCGGCAATACATTCTTTCCAATTGTCACTGTAAAAGTAGGTATTGTACCGGTTACCTTTACTTTTACCTTTACCTTAGTGACGTCATTTGACTTGATCTCATAGGTAGTCGTACCTGGTACAGTATATGTACCTTCATAATTTCCTTTACCTACAATCTTCATCGTGTATTTTCCTACATCTATAGGATTAGATGTATCAGCCGTTGTACCTTCCTTTTTATACATAATGTCGTAGTCTTTGCCTGCTTTTAAACCTACTTTTTTGGTACCATTCAGATTCTTTACTGTACTCTTAGCCTGATTTACTCCACCATTGTATAGATTTGATGTTGCTATCTTCAAGGAAGCTGAGTCTACACTTAAAGGCAACGTACTGATTGCAAACATATGCCTAATCTCACCGCCGTACTCGCCTGTACCCTGAATAACTACCGTTGCAGTGCCTGCATCCTTATTATTTAAATAATTTACCTTAAACTTAACCTTTTTTTCTTTTGCCTCTGGCGTAAGTTCAACCTTAGGCTTATAAGCTTTACCTGTATACGGGTTTGTACCAGTTTTAAGTGCTGTTACTTCGTCGAGCTTAAACATACTATCATTTATCTGCTCACCCATTACTGAGAAATTAAGTGTAGCCTTTTTTCCACCAAACTCAACAGTAATCTTTGTTTTTCCCTTCGCGACAGGTGTCACTACAAGTTCAATAGTATTATCTTTTAAACTTGCTGTAACTTTTGCCACATCTTCTTTTGCAGAAGTTGCTTTAACATCTTCAAAAATTTCATTTATCTTTAACTCTTGTGCTGTATATACATAGTTTTCATTTTGATTTACATCAAGTTTTATGGTTGTCGTTTTGTTTTCTGCATTCAATCCATATGATGTTGTAAGGCTTGCCTTTCCACCGTCAACAAAAGTAAGCGAATTAATCTGATGTACATTTACCGTACAGGTAGCTGATGTACCTGCTACAGTATACTTAATTGTAGCAGTACCCGGC
>JAIEDW010000001.1 GCA_029067805.1 Lachnospiraceae bacterium | reverse complement strand
GACAAAGGATTATGTTGCGACGTTCAGCAACATGGACGCGGCGGCGGCAGCGAAGATTTTGAGCGCGATGACGGACGACTTAAACCTTGCGGCGGATATTCTGGAGAATCTTTCCGCGTCGACAAGAGCGTCAATCATGGCGGAGATGGATCCGTCCATAGCATCAAGGCTTGCAAAAATTATGAATCCGGGCAGCTAGAAAGCGGATTAATCTAATGCTTTTTTGAGAAATTACCGATATATATGATGTAAACGTTGCGAGTTCAAAACCCAAAGCGTTCAAAACACTTTGGGTTCAAAACATTGCGGCGCGTTACATAGATTCAATGCAAAGAACCTTGAAAAATGAATGAAAGGAGGAAGGACAATGGCGGTAAAAACCGTAGGCGCTCAAGGGTATGATGCGGTGATGGCGCTGAATGCAGTGACAGCATCTACTGCGGCAGTACAGACTGCAAACAACAGTTCGCAAAGCTTTGGCGATGCTTTCAACAAAGCAAGTGACAAAGTCACGGATAAAATTGTGAACAACGCGCAGACAGATACGAAGACTGCAACAAAGTCGGAACAGCAAAACACCCAGGTGAGCGAAAACAAGACATCCGAGGAGGACATCGAGAAAACGGACGCGACACAAAGCGAGCAGAAAGTCACAGAAGACAAATCCGTTGACAGTGACGACAAGAGCGATGTGAAGGCGGACAGTGCAGCACAGAATGTTGAGGAAGAAGAGGAACCCGTTGACAAGATGACGATAGAGCAGATTGCGGATGCATTAATGCAGATCATTCAGCAGTTAAAAGATTTGTGCGGCGTGAGCGATGCGGAAATTCTTGCGGGAATGAAAAACCTCGATATGCTTCCGACAGACTTGTTCGACGCGAATGCGATGACACAGCTTTTGACGGAGATTGCGGGTGAGGGCGAAGTGATGAGCCTTGTGACAAACGAGGACTTGTACGCGACACTGCAAACGCTTACTGAAACGGCAGAAACCGTATCATCACAGCTTTTGGAGGATATGGGACTGACACAGGACGAGTTTGATGCAATGCTTGCAAAGCTGAACCAGTCGGACGATGCGTTTGAAGAAATTCTGATGCCACAAGAGGAAATGACCGAAACAGTCAACGATGCAGCACAGGAGGAAATTCCGGTCGTACTTGTTGAGGGAAATGAGAAGCCGAAGGATGTGAAAGAGCTTGAAAGTCAAGTAGCGCAGAAGCAATTTGACAATGTAGCGGAAGCACAGCAAAAAGAAGTTGTGGAAACGCAGGCAAAGCCCCAGTCACAGAAATCGGAGCGCGACACACATGAGCAGAAGCACAATGCGAACGATTTTAACGGACAACAGGGCACACAGAATTTTGACAGCAAATTAGATGAGGCACAGGCAGTTGCGGAGACGGCGACAAGATACACTTCGGAGAGCACAGAGAGTATTTTAAGACAACTTGCGGATCTCGTAAAGATTGTCAAGAATGAAAACCTCACGCAAATGGAACTGCAATTACATCCGGCAAGTCTTGGAACAGTGAATGTATCACTTGTCACAAAAGGTGGAGCAGTCACAGCAGAGTTTACCACACAGAATGAGGCAGTGAGAGCGGCAATCGAATCACAGGTTTCACAGCTTATGGCAAACCTGGAAGAACAGGGCGTCAAAGTAGAGGCAGTTGAGGTGTCGGTAGCAAGTCATCAGATGGAGAGAGAGCTTGACGACAACAATCGCGACGAGCAGAGCAAGAAAGAACAGGAAGAAAAGCAGCGTGTTCAGGGAGCGCGCAGAAACAGCATCAACTTCAATGCATTTACAGATGACGAGGAAATGATTGAGGAACTGCAAGGCGCAGACGATGCGACAAGGATTGCTATGGAAATGATGGCAGCAAACGGCAATTCTATGGATTTAATGGCATAACATAGGAAAGGAGGAATACGGAATGGGTAGTTTGGTAGCTCCGGTAGGAGAAGACGGTAAATTAATCACACAGACAGAATCGGCCGATTCGCTTTCGAAAAAAAGCAAAAAGGATAACAGCGTCATTGACAGCGATATGTTTCTGACACTTCTGGTTGCGGAGATGCAGAATCAGGATCCGTTAGAGCCGACGAGCAATACGGAATGGGTATCACAGTATGCGACATTCACATCGGTTCAGAAGATGAGTGAGATGGCAGAGTCCGTTGATTTGCTCAGAGCGAATGATCTGGTTGGCAAGGAAGTTATCATGAAGGTAACAAGCGAGTCAACAGGCGATGTTTCTTATGCGAGAGGTATGGTTGACTTTATCACGGTTGAAAACGGAAAGCCGATCATCTGGATCGATGGTAAGCAGTATTCGATTGCTGATCTGGATACGGTAGTCAGCAGCAGCTATTCGACGGCATATGACAAGTATGACACCTTATCGGCGATGCTGAAGAGTCTTCCGGATGTCAGGTATGCGGACAAATCATACGAGAACGTGATCAAGGGCGCATACGAGTATTACAATACGATGAACGAGTACGAGAAGAACTATATGGCAACGTACGGCGCAGAGCTGATGACAGTGCTTGCGAAGTGGAAAGAGGAGCTTACAAAGAAGGGTGTTGACTTTAGCGATGTGGAGCCGAAGGAAGACGGTAAGAAGGCAGCAACGCTTGACGACATCATGGACAGCTTCAACACAAAGATGAATGCGATCATCGACAAATTGAATCTTCTGACAAAAGAAGAAAAATAACGGATGTTATGGTAAGGAGGAAGGCATATGAATGTAAATAACAGTCAGTTCCTTTCCATTGAACAATTACAGGATCAATATTTAAACAAACAGCAAAAAACCGGCGTCAATGCAAAAGTCCCACAGGGCAAGAGTTTTGAGGAGATTTTATTTCAGCATCAGTTAAAGGAAACACAAAACAGCGCGCAGATAAAATTTTCAAAACATGCCTCAAACAGACTGAGCGACAGAAATATTGAACTGACAACCGAGCAGATGGAAAGGCTGGGCGACGGTATGAAAAAGGCGGGCGAGAAGGGCATCAAGGAGTCACTTGTGCTGGTCGACGAGCTTGCGTTTATCGTAAACACAAAAAACAACATGGTCATTACAGCAATGGATCAGACGGAAACAAAGGATAATATTTTCACAAATATTGACGGAGCCGTAATTATTTAAAGCCGGACCTTACAAGGAGGCTTACGCCCCCGACTGACAGACGGGGCAATGGAACAACGGCAGTAGATTATAGGAGGTCACTTAATTATGATGAGATCACTTTTCTCTGGTGTTTCGGGATTAAAGTCACACCAGACAAGAATGGATGTTATTGGTAATAATATCGCAAACGTAAACACCACAGCATATAAGTCAAAAATGATGAATTTTTCGGATATGCTTTATCAGACAACACAGGCTGCATCAGGACCGGGCACCAACGTCGGTGGTATTAACCCCAGACAGATTGGTCTTGGTGTAAAGACGGCGGCAATCAATACAACGATTACACAGGAAGGCGCTACACAGTCAACCGGTAATCCGTTTGACTTGAAATTAACAGGCGAGGCATTCTTTGTGGTAAGCGACGGCACAAATACCTATTATACAAGAGACGGTTCCTTTAACGTTGACGAGGCGGGTAACCTCTGTATGGCAAGCACGGGATATATCGTGCAGGGCTGGGGCGTTGACCAGAGCGGCAACATTATCAAAGGTTCCGTAAGCAATTTGAATGTGATGTCAAAGAGCAATTTTGAGCCGGCATTTACAACAGCGGCGTCTATTTCTGGTATTATTGATGATACGGACTCCGACCTCGAAACAAAGAACGGCAGGATTATGAACCTTCAGATTTTGGATAATCTCGGATATGAGTATAACTTACAGTTTGGTATTCTTCCGCAGACGGTTGTTACCAACGGTACAAGAGATATCCACAATACGGAGAATGAGTATGCACTTCCGGCACAGCTTTACAAAGTGGATACATCAAAGCTTGAATACAGCTATACACCGACAGGGTCAACAGAAAACAGAATTCTTTCCACAACAGACAGTCCGGATCTGATTAACGCATTGGATAAGGCTGTTTGGGCATATGTCAGTGGCACTACAGGCGTTGCGGGCAGCCCTGCGGGAACACATGCTTTAGGAGCGCAGGATTCAATCACAATCACGATTGACGATGCTTTCTTAACAGCGAATAATTTGGATTTGTTAACATACAGTGCGCTGAAAGGTCAGACACTTACCGTATCCTTCTCGGGCGATGTGGGATATGTAAAAAGTGATACCGTGCCGACATATCCGTTAAGCAGTGATTTGAATATCAGTAAAATCAATGATGAAGCAGTTGCATTCTTCTATACGGAAGGCACACCGGCAGGCGGCGTGGCAACCTGTACGTTAAATGCTACATATGCAAATGTTACAACCATTAAACAGGACTACGAGGATGATGACGGAAATGCGATAACAGATTATATCTTTAAAGATAATGCTGGTGCCGAGATTACGGCTGCAATGAGCGCACGAGACTTGTACAGCGATATCATGAAAGTTATGAAGCTAGGTACCGAAAATAAGGTTCAGGACAGCTACTATACAAAGCAGCCGAAGGATACGGAAGCAATCGATCCCGGAAAGTTTAAGATCACGCTTCTCGGTATGAGCTCATACGGTGAAGAAGTAAATATTGATGCACTTTTAAATAACGGCACGACTTCATGGGATTTGGTATATGATCCGAAGACCGGTCAATTTGATTATGTAGGGGAAGCCGGAAACGATGCGTTTACGGTTGCGTTAAGCTCTCTTGACGGAAAGTTTTCCAACGTATCAATTGATTTGACGGATACGCAGAACGTATTTAACGAAGGAAAGTCAACTGTTACGGGCTTAAGAGATGACGGACGTACTGTTGGAAAGATGACAGGCGTTTCCATCGCGCAGGACGGTTTGATTACGGCAAATTACAGCAACGGTATGTCGGCAGTCTTGGGACAGATCTGCGTCGGTACATTTGCAAACTCAATGGGTCTTCAAAATGAGGGTGATAATCTTTATTCGCAGACGGCTAACTCAGGTGAGTGCGTTACCAGAGATATCAAGGGAGACGGAGTAGGCTATATGACGACAGGCGTTCTGGAAATGTCCAATGTAGACCTTTCACAGGAGTTCACAAACATGATCACCACACAGAGAGGTTTCCAGGCAAACAGCCGTATCATTACAACATCCGACTCGCTTCTTGATGAGCTTGTAAAC